>PXDC01000152.1 GCA_003565135.1 Verrucomicrobiota bacterium | reverse complement strand
GGGAGCGCTGCCCGGAAGGAGACCTGATCGTGATATCGGGAGGACCCTGCTTTTACCGCGAGGACGGTACCCTGTGCCGGGAATACATCGATCAGTTCGCTTTCCTCGACGCGGAAACCCGTCCGACCCTGGGAATCTGCATGGGTCACCAGGGGATCGGCCTGAGGCACGGAGCCCGGCTGTTTACCGGACAGGAGCGACGAACGGACGAAGTGATTCACCTGGCGAAAAACGGAGGCACACACCCGCTGCTCCACGGGATTCCCCCGGGGACGCGCTTTGCCGAACGTCACACCGAAGGAATCACCCTGCCCGAGGACTTCGATCTCCTCGGGTACTCCCGTTATTATCCGGTAGAAATCATGGCGGCTCGCTGCCGGCCTGTATTTGGCGTACAATTTCATCCCGAAGATTCGGGTGACGCCGGCATCCGCCTCCTGCGCAATTTCTTCGACCTGGCAGCAGCGTGCTCTGTCGCAACGGTTCCGTAACGGCAAACGGCGTACCGGCGGTCGATAAGGTTCGTTTGCGGCGCTGAGAGCCGTGGGCATAGAAAGCGCTCGACTCGGTCGGAAATGTATGCTTTATCCGTTTTTCGTGGTGGATTACACGACTGGGGCTCGGGTAATTCCCCTCACTCTTTGCCCCACCAACAAAGACATGAATCGATTACCCTTTCGCCCGGGCCGGCTTCCGGAAGCGTTACTTGTTTTCCTTTCCGCCCTCGCCGCGGTCGCGGTCAACGCTGGAATGCCCGGGGCGGTCGATCCGGCCTTCAATCCGGGTTCCGCAATCGAGAATCCGGTCCGCTCCCTCGCCCGTCAAGCCGACGGGCGCTGGCTGGCGGGCGGAGAGGGTGGGGTGACACGTCTGGACGCGGACGGGGCCCGGGATGCCTCGTTCGCCGGTGGGAATGTCGCCGTCGACGGACGGGTCGACGCCCTGGCGGTGCAAGACGACGGGAAGATCCTGATTGCGGGCGCGTTCGGCGAGGTCGACGGAGCGGCGCGCGACGGGGTGGCCCGGCTCGAGGAGGACGGCGTGCTCGACACGGCGTTTGTCGCCCCGGCTCCGAACGCCGGCGCCGCGATCCGGGCGTTGGCGGTGCTTGGCGACGGACGGATTGTGATCGGCGGACAATTTGATTCCCTCGGGGGAGAGCCGCGGCCGGGTATCGCGCTGCTCAATCCGGACGGGACTGCGGATGCCTCGTTTGCAAACGGACTGGACGGGGTTCTCGACGAGGTCCGCGCCCTTGCGGTCCAGGCCGATGGAATGCTCATCGCCGCAGGGGGGTATATCGACGAGCACGGAAATCCCCGCGGCACCGTTGCACGGCTCCACGACGACGGCCGCCTCGATGAGACATTCAGCCGGCAGCTTTTCAACGGTCCGGTGGAGGACGTGATCCTCGAACAGGATGGAACCCTACTGGCCGCGGGCGGCTTTGATGACGTTACGGGGCATTTCCGGTACAAGGCGGTCCGGCTGCTTGCCGATGGGACTCTGGGGCCCTGGGCGGGGGACCTTTACGGGCCCGGTGAGATTTACGCGCTCGCCCTGCAGGCCGACGGCAAAATCCTGGCCGGCGGGAGCTTCACATCGCTGGCCGACGAGCCCCGCGGCCGGATCGCCCGGTTGGAGGCCGACGGGGTTTTGGACGCGTCCTTCGGCGAGGATGTCGAGGGCGCCAACGGAGACGTGTTCGCGGTCGCCGTCTCCCCCGACGGAAACGTCGTGATCGGGGGAGCGTTTACCGAGGTCAACGGCGTCGAGCGGTTCGGGATTGCCCGGCTGCACGGCGGCGGCCCGCAACCGATCCTCTTGAGTGCGCATTCGACCTTCGAAGGGCAGCCGGAGGGGACCCGGGTAGGATACTTTTCAGCGAGCGATCCGGACGGTGACGGGAGTCACGCCTTCTCGCTGGTGGCGGGCGACGGCGACGACGACAACGCGGCCTTCACCCTCGAGGGCGCCTTTCTCCGGACGGCGGCCATTTTCGATGCCGCGGTCCGGGACACCTACACCGTGCGGGTGCGGGCGACGGATACAGCCGGCGCGTTTGTGGAGGCGACGTTTACGATCTCCGTGTATTCCGTGCCTATCGGCGGGCAAATGCACCTGGATCCCTCGTTCGACGCCGGTTCATCGATCAATAACACCTTGCGGGCGTTAGCGCAACAAGCGGACGGCCGGTGGTTGATCGGCGGGGACTTTAATACGGTCCACGGGGCGGCGCGGGGTCGTATCGCACGCCTGAATACGGACGGCAGCACGGATCCGACGTTCATGGACGGCCTCGCCGGGGCCAACGACCGGGTCCGGGCGATCGCGGTGCAGGCGGACGGCCGGATTCTGGTCGGCGGGCGATTCACGTCGATTCACGGCGAACCGGCGGGCCGGATCGCCCGCCTGCACCCCGACGGTTCCCGGGACGATTCCTTCATCGGGGAAGTCTATCCGGGAGGGGTCACTTTCCCGGAGGTGCGTTCCATCGCCATCCAGGACGACGGGAAGATCGTCATTGCCGGTGATTTTTTCAGCGTCAACGGTCACCCCCGAACCCGCATCGCCCGGCTGCACCCGGACGGGGGCATCGACATGGATTTCGGCGCGGGGCTGGCGGGGGCCGACGCTCCGGTCGCCTCGGTGGCGGTGCAGACGGACGGCGGGATCGTTGTTGGAGGTGCGTTTACGTCTTTCCACGGGCAGCCGCGCAACGGGATCGCCCGGCTGAATCCGGACGGCACGGTCGACGGGGACTTCGGCGCCGGTTTGAGCGGCGTCGACGGCGGGGTGTTTTCCGTGGCGGTCGACGACGACCAGACCCTGCTGATCGGCGGGACCTTTGAGAGCGTCAACGGAACCCCGCGCCGGAACCTGGCGCGGCTCCGTGCGGATGGGTCCCTCGACGAGGGATTCGGGAGCGATACGGGAGGGCCGGGCGCCCGGGTCGACGCCATCGTGGTGCAGCCGGACGGGAGAGTCCTGATCTCCGGCGCCTTCACCGATGTCGACGGGGAGCCGCGTTGGCGGATGGCGCGAATGATGAGTAACGGGGTGCTGGATACGGATTTTGCGGACGGCCTCGGCGGAGCGAACAGCGCGGTGGCGGTGCTCGGGCTCCAGGAGGACGGGAAGGTCCTGGCGGCCGGGTTCTTTACCGAGCCGCGGCTGCGCATCGCCCGGCTGAACCCCGACGGAACCCCGGACGACGAATTTGCCAACGGGCTGCCGGGCCCCGACCTCGGCATTCGCGCGGTTGTGCCCTCGGCCGACGGGTCCGTGCTCGCCGGCGGCGCCTTTACCACCGTGCAGGGTGAGGCCCGCGGGCGAATCGCGCGCTTCGGTGCCGACGGGACACTCGATGCGGACTTCGGCGCCGGTCTGGCCGGCGCGGACGGGTTGGTCGTGGCGCTGGCCGAGCAACCGGACGGTCGCATCCTGGTGGCCGGGGATTTTACCTCGGTCAACGGGGAGCCGCGCAACCGGATCGCCCGCTTGCATGCCGACGGAACCCTGGATGGCTCGTTCGGGGACGGTCTTGCCCTGGCCGACGGTTGGGTGGGCGCGGTGGCCCTGCAGCCGGACGGGAAGGTTGTCATTGGCGGCGGCTTTACTTCGGTCAACGGCGCGACGCGCAACCGGATCGCGCGTCTGAACCCGGATGGCTCCCTGGACACCGACTTCGGCAGCGGGCAGGCGGGCGCGGACGCCACGGTGATCGACGTGGTCGTGGAGGATGACGGCGGTATTCTGATCGGCGGGTTCTTCCAAACGGTCAATGGTACGACGCGGCAGTATGTCGCCCGCCTCCACGCGAACGGGACGCTGAACACCTCCTTTGGGGCGGGTTCGTTCAGTCCGGGCGGGGTGCGCGCGATCGCGGTGCAAAACGACGGCAGTATCGTCATCGGGGGCGGGTTCACCGAGGTGCGCGGGGAGCCCCGCAACGGGATCGCCCGCCTGCACTGGGAGGGCTCCCTCGACGGAACCTTCGGCGACGGTCTCGCCGGGGCGAACGGAGTCGTGCACGCGGTGGCGGTGCAGCCGGATGGCCGGATCGTGATGGCCGGTCCCTTCAGCAGCGTGAACCAGCGGCGGCGGAACGGGTTCGCACGGCTGCACCCCGACGGCACGCTCGACCACGGACTGGACGGGGCCAGCTCGTGGTCTGTGAACGCCGTGGCCGTCCTGCCCGACGGCAACCTTCTCATCGGCGGGGCGTTTACCCTGGTGAACGGAATCCCGCGCGAGCGGGTCGCGCGGCTCTTCGGGGGCGCCGCCCCGTGGAACGAAGCACCCGTCGACATCCTGCTCAGCAACCATACGGTCATGGAACAACGGCCCGCCGGGCGGACCGTGGGGACGCTCGGCGCGGTGGACCCGGACGAGGACGACGTCCACCGTTTTGAATTGGTGGCGGGGGAAGGCGACGGGGACAACAACCTTTTTGCCATTGACGGCGACACCCTGAAAACGGCGGTGATCCTGGATTACGCGACCGCTTCCACGCATACGGTACGCATCCGTGCCACGGATACGGGGTTTCTGTCGGTGGAAAAAGTCCTCACCATCGAAGTGGACCCGAACCGCCCCCCGGAGGACATCCATCTGAGCCACGCTTCGGTGCCGGAACTGGAGGAATCCGGGACGACGGTGGGGATCCTGACCGCCGTGGATCCGGACGAGGATGAGGTGCACACCTTTGAACTGGTTGCCGGCGAAGGCGACGACGACAATGCGCTTTTCGCCATCGACGCCGATCTCCTGAAAACGGCCGCCGTTCTCGACTACTACGAGCAGACGTCGCACTCGGTGCGGATCCGTGCGACCGACCTGGGCGGGCTGCACGTGGAAAAGACCTTCACCATCGCGGTGGAGCAGGAGATTTACCGGGCGTGGGCGGAGGGGCTTCCGGCCGGAGAGCGCGGTTTGGAAGACGATCCCGGCGATTACGGCATCCCGAATCTACTGCGCTACGCCTTCGGCATGGATCCGCTGCACCCGGATACCTCACACCTCCCGCAAATCGAGGCCCGGCTGGTTCCCCCGGCGCGGGGCGGGGGCGACCCGGTCTGGCGCCTCACCATCACCTATATTCGCCGTACCGACGACGACCAGGTTGGCTATTTCGTGGAGGAATCGGAGGCGTTGGCGACCTGGTTTCCCGCGCAGGGCTCACACCGGGTCCTGGAGGACCGCGGTGACGGTACCGAGACGGTGCTGTTCACCCGCTCCGAAAGCCTCGACGACGAGAGCGGAGCCTTTCTCCGCGTAAGAGTGGAACGCTGAACGGAAAGGAAAAGGGAGGGAAAGTTAAAAAGGAAAAGGCGGAAGACGAAAGGGGAAAATGGGAGATAGCGGAAAAAGGGATTCGGTTGCCGGCCCCGATCTCAATCCCAGTCTCCCGGCAACGGAGGCGGAGGCCGGTAGGCGACGTCCCATCAGGTTCCCCAAGACGAATCCCGATAACCGATCACCGCCCCTCGTAGGGATGCCGCTTGCCGGCATCCGCCCCGGCGGACGATCCTGCCGCGCATGGGCGTTTCCGGGATGACGGAAATCCCGTTCCAAACCGAGGCGATCTGTCACAAGAGAAGAGAAAGGCTCGAAGAGAGACCGGGAATCCGGCTTTTGTCCATGTGAGATTAAGATTTGGAAAAACAAAAACTTCGAAACATTAATCTTTAAGGGATGGTTTCTTATCCGATTTGCGATCGGTTTTTATTAGACAGCGATGAGTTGGTGGAATCTGCCGGTGTGTTTCTTCGATTGCCGCGCACCGGTCGTCGAAACGGGTGATGGTACGCCGACGGGCGTTGCGGTTTACCGCATTGAGTACAGCGTCGCGGTGCCGGAAAAGACTCCTCTGGAACGGCCGGTTCGGCTGAGAAATGTAAGCGCGGGCTGCGGCATTGATTTTGGGATTGCCGGGTTCCGGGAGCGGGACATGCTTGGGTGGCGATGAAGCCCCGGTTTCCGAGAACTGCCTTTGCGATGGTTGTTTGGTTCACGACGGCCGGGTTTGTGCCGGGTTACGGTGGCGACACCGATGAACCGGCGGTGGTCGAGGAGATCCGGAAGGCCTACAACAGCGTGCCTCCGGAGGCCGAGGGTATTGTCTTGAGCGACCCCGGGGATACCGCCGAGGTACGGGCTTATTTACGGTCGCTCGTACAGATTTCCTATCCTTCGGCACCGACGGTTTTCGTCGGAGCGCCGCGGACTTCGCCCATGGTTGACATGTACGCGGAGGTTGGACCTGAGAACCTCGGTCTGCTGGTTCGACTGCTCGGCGCGGAGCACCCACACGGTTTTTTCGTCCTCAATGCCGTGGATCGCCTGGTAACCGAGGACCACAAGGAAACGGTGCTGGCCGCGTTCCGCGACCACGTTCATCTGATTTCGGTGGTCGAGAGATTCGGGTGGGAGGAACCGGCCCGCAACACGTTGATCGTGCATGTGCGTGAACAGGGAAAACAGGTGAACCCGCGGGTCGTGGGTGCCTTGGCCCGTTTGCAGGATCCCGCCACGTACCCGCTGCTGATTGACTATTTTGAGCACGTTCCTATGCCTGAGCGAATTTATCCCGCGATCAAGGACCTGCCCGGTATCGACCTTGAGCATTCTCTTGAAGTCGTGTGGGAGGGGCTCTATGCGGGGAGGCGCCATGAATTTAAATGGGTCGGTCTGCACCATTTTGCGGGTGTGCTCGCCGGTACGGGAAACCGGGAGGCGTTCGAATTCCTGATCGATCGAATAACGGGGGATCCCCCTTCGTTCGCGCGCGGATTTACGCATCCGCCGACCGATCGCGGATCGGTTTCCACCACGATTTTCCAGGTGACGCAGACACCGGATGATTTGGCAGCGAACGGTTTGAGCACGTGGCTGGCGGATAACCGGAATCGGCTGTTCTTTGATCCGGGGGCGTCGCAATGGGTTGTTATCGAAGAGCGGACGGAGCGGTTTTGGACCGACAACGAAGGACGTGAAATCCTGGCCCGGATGCTGCGGGGGTCGGAAGGGGAGGTGACAATCGAGCGTTATGACGGGCGCGAATTTTCCGTGCCGCTCGAACGGCTGTCTCCTGGCGACCGGGAATACGTTCTCCGGCAACTGCTGGCCGAAAGCCGGTAAGGCCGGATAGCCGCGGGGATTCGCGGGCTTACAGGGATTCGAGTTTTTCGAGGAGTTGCCGGCGAACGTTCCGGAATTCATCCGGATCGTGGCTGAAGTCGGTGAACGAGCGGACCAGGTGCCCGGTCAGATTCCGACTTTGATCGCCTCCGTCGTCGAGGCGAGTCTCCAGCAGGCGGAGCAGCTCGTAATCCTGGATTCCGTCTCGAATGTTGGCCAACCGGATGGAAGGGACCGGGCCGTGCTCGTCGGCATAGAAGAGGTTGCCGTCGCCGTTGGCGGTGCGGAAGGTGACGGGATTCCAGTTGGTCTTGTTGTGCCCGTCGATCCGGAGCGGTCCGCGCTCAACCTGGTTGTTCCAGTGATTCGTCGCCCAATAGAGGAAGCCGTCCACGCGGTAGTGGTAGGTCATCCACCAGAGGAGCCGCGCTTCCAGCGCCGGGGACTCGAGAAACCAGTTGGCGTGCGGCCGGTCGGGGACGATGCAGATGTACCACCAGACCTCCTGTCCCCGAGCTCGCGCGGACTCCGCTGCTTGGGGGTGGTAGGCGTCGGTGAGGGGTACCCAGATGTCCACTACATCATCCAGTCCGTTGGTTGCTCC
>PXDC01000405.1 GCA_003565135.1 Verrucomicrobiota bacterium | reverse complement strand
GCTCCGCCCAACAAACCGCCCCCGAGAGGACTCCACGGAATCAATCCGAGACCGTAACCGCGGCATGCCGGAATCACTTCGAGCTCGATGGTCCGATTACTCAGATTGTAGATACTCTGCTCGCTGACCAGGCCGCTCATTCCCCTCCGTTGTGCCTCCTGGCATGCGGTGGCGATGTCCCAGCCGGCAAAGTTGCTCGATCCGACGTAAACCACCTTGCCCTGCCCCATCAGGGATGAAAAGGCTTCCCAGGACTCGTGCCAGGGACATTCACGGTCCACATGGTGCATTTGGTAAAGATCGATGACATCCGTCTGCAATCGCCGCAAACTCCCTTCGCAATGCCGTCGGATCTTTAAAGCGGAGAGGTTGCGGGTATTGTGATTCGGCTCGGGACGGTCACCCTCGGCGTCCGCGGGATTGTACACCTTTGTCGCCAGCACCACCGCCTCCCGGCGTCCCCCTCCCTGGGCGAACCAACGGCCGATCAGGCTTTCGGTCGCACCCCGGCCCGCCTCGCCCCCGTAGACATCCGCGGTATCGAAAAAATTGATCCCCAGTTCGAGCGCCCGGTCCATAATGGCGAACGACTCCCTTTCGTCCGTGCGCGGCCCGAAGTTCATCGTCCCGAGGCAGAGGTTGCTGATCACAACCCCGCAACGTCCCAGTCGTCTGTGTTCAACGGCCATAAAAATCGAGTTCTCCAGGTTCACCCCGGGTGTCGTCCGCGCTCCCCCGGTTCATCGTGGTATTCCCCATCCTCGCAGCGGACAGGGACATTGTTTTCCTGCAGGGGATCATGGCACGGTAAAAGGCCCTCCGACAAGGGCAAACTGTCTTACCGAAGGGTCTCCCCATCGCGGGACCCCGGTTTCCGCGAAGCCACGCGAGTCCTTCGAAAACGTCCACTTCCGCCGACGAGGGGAACATGAAGGCCGCTCACGGCTCGTTCCCCGCAATGGAATATTGTTTAAACAAAGTGTCCCGCACCTGTTCCGGAATCGCATCGGTTTCAGCGGCCCACTTAAAAGGGACCGTTGCGTCGTCGGTCATCGCAATGTCGTCATTGATCGCATCTCCGGGTTGCCCCCAAAATCCGGGCAACGCGTTCCGGCAAAAGGCATGTAAGGCCCTTGCTTTCATGGGGTTGGTCAGAATACCAAATCGCACAAACCCGCCATGGCGGCGTTGCCCCGGCAACCGGCCAGCCCGTGGTAACGGCAAAGGGATGCTGAAATGCGAAACACTAATGCGTCGGGAATAAATATTAATACCCGGAGACCACCGTGCGTTCGTGTGTATGATTGCTCGCGGATTTAACCCGCTTCTACAAAGGCTTGCCGGGAAGGCACGGGATAGCGGCCGGTCGTCCCTGCGTCCCATTCCGGGATTATCCGCAACCGGTGAATTTCGATGTCGGCGGCCGTTCGCATCGACAAAATGCCGTGCAAGGAGACGGGGGCGAGATTCCTCCCCCTTGACCTTCCCCGAACGAACTGGTAACCCGTTCTTTTTCCAAAAAAAAAATTCAATCAGCACGAAGGAAATTGTTATGAGCGGTGAAAGCAAGTGCCCTTTCAGCGGCGGGGCTTCGGGCGGCCCGAAAAGTCATTACTGGTGGCCGAATCAGTTGAGAGTGAACATCCTCCGGCAGCATTCCTCCCTGTCCGATCCCATGGACGAGAACTTCAACTACGCGGAGGCGTTCAAGAAACTGGACCTGGCCGCGGTGAAGAAGGATCTCCATGCGCTCATGACCGATTCCCAGGACTGGTGGCCGGCGGACTACGGCCATTACGGTCCCCTCTTCATCCGGATGTCCTGGCACAGCGCGGGCACGTACCGCGTCGACGATGGCCGCGGGGGCGGAGGCACCGGGAACCAGCGTTTCGCCCCGGTCAACAGCTGGCCGGATAACGTCAGCCTGGACAAGGCGCGCCTCCTGCTCTGGCCGGTCAAGCAGAAGTACGGACGCAGCCTCTCGTGGGCCGACCTGCTGATCCTGGCCGGCAATGTCGCCCTGGAGTCGATGGGATTCAAGACGTTCGGTTTCGCCGGCGGGCGTGAAGACATCTGGCACCCCGAGGAAGACATCGATTGGGGACCCGAGGGCGAATGGCTCGGAAACGAACGCCACGACGAACAGGGTGAGCTCAAGGGGTCGCTCGCCGCCGACCACATGGGCCTGATCTACGTAAACCCGGAGGGACCGGACGGGGAGCCGGATCCGGCAAAGGCGGCCCACTTCATCCGGCAGTCGTTCGCGCGCATGGCGATGAACGACGAGGAAACGGTCGCGCTCATTGCCGGGGGACACACTTTTGGGAAAACCCACGGCGCCGGCCCCGAAGGGCACCTCGGCCCGGAACCGGAAGCGGCGCCGATCGAGGAGCAGGGTCTCGGCTGGAAAAGCAGCCACGGCACCGGGAAGGGAGCCGACACGATTACCAGCGGCCTGGAAGGTGCCTGGACCGAAACGCCGACCCAATGGAGCAACCGGTTCCTGGCGAATCTCTTCGAGTACGAGTGGGAAGTCCATAAGGGCCCCGGCGGCAAATGGCAGTGGCGGCCGAAGGACGGCGCGGGCGCGGGCACCGTCCCGGATGCCCACGACCCGAACACCAGGCATGCGCCCTTTATGCTGACCACCGACCTCTCGTTGAAAGTGGATCCGGACTATGAAAAAATCGCCCGGCGTTTCTACGAGCATCCGGAGGAACTGGCCGACGCGTTCGCCCGCGCCTGGTTCAAGCTAACCCACCGGGATATGGGCCCCAAGGCCCGTTACCTCGGGCCCGAAGTGCCGGACGAGGACCTGATCTGGCAGGACCCCATCCCCGCGGTTACGCACAAGACGATCGACGACCGGGACGTCGCGGAATTAAAAACAAAGATTCTCGATTCCGGGCTGACGGTGCCGGAGCTCGTGTCCACCGCCTGGGCCTCCGCATCGACCTTCCGGGGTTCGGACAAACGCGGCGGCGCCAACGGCGCGCGAATCCGCCTGGCTCCGCAGAAGGACTGGGAGGTCAACAACCCGGAACGGTTGTCGAAGGTATTGCAGACCCTCGAGGAAATTCAAAAGGCCTTCAACGACGCCCAATCGGACGGGAAACAGGTTTCCCTGGCCGATCTTATTGTCCTGGGCGGATGCGCCGCCGTCGAGCAGGCCGCGAAGAAGGCCGGGCATTCCGTCACCGTACCCTTCACACCGGGTCGCGCCGATGCCTCGCAGGACCAGACCGATGTGGAATCGTTTCAATACCTCGAGCCGGACGCGGACGGATTTCGCAACTATGTCCGTCCCCGGTTCGCCACCGAATCGGAACACCTGCTGGTGGACAAGGCCCAGTTGCTGACCCTGACGGCACCGGAAATGACGGTACTGGTCGGCGGGATGCGGGTGCTGAACGCCAACTACGACGGCTCCCGGCACGGGGTCTTCACGGATCGGCCCGAAACCCTGACCAACGACTTCTTCGTAAACCTCCTTGATTCGAGTACGGCCTGGAAGCCGACTTCGGAGGACCGGAAACAGTTCGAGGGCCGGGACCGCAAGAACGGCGAGGTGAAGTGGACCGGCAACCGTGTGGACCTGATCTTCGGGTCCAACTCGGAGCTCCGGGCCCTGGCCGAAGTCTATGCCTGCAGCGATGCGGAAGAAAAGTTCGTAAAGGACTTTGTCGCCGCCTGGGACAAGGTGATGAACCTGGACCGGTTCGACGTCGCCTGATTCCTGCGGATATAATCCAGAGAGAAAGACACGCCCTTCCGGAGCATGGCGTGACGACGGACCCCGTTCTTTCGTCACGAATGCTTCGGCGGGCCGCGTGATGAAGGCGTCGGGTTTTGACGCGAATCCGGCTCCGAAGACCGCTCCTCGAAATTTTCCCGATCGCGGCGGCACATGCGTTCCGGCGACTCCATGCGCAGGTCGCATGTAAAAAAGGTGCCAAACTCTGTATCAAACGGGATATTACAGTTGACCGGCGCCGCAATAACCGTTCGATTCCGTGTTATCCCAGACACAAGCATCCAGCCGTTGACCGCGAGACGGTAACGCCGGCGTCCAACATTGTTCCGACCCATACCCATGAAACCTGCACGCCTCCTGTTCCTTGCGACCTCATTCGGCTTCGCCGCCACGAACCTAATACGCGCCGAGGAGGATCGCTCGCCCGATTTTTCGGATACGCCGACCTTATCGGGGCTGTCGTTCGAGGCCGGGGATGGTTTCGGAATGACCGTCGAAGGTTTGCCGGGCGAGTACCGTATCGACGTTTCGGATGACCTTGAGGAATGGGAGCCCTGGAACGAAGTCACCGTGGGCGCCGAACCGGTATCGCTGCTCGACGGAGAGAGCCCCGGCCTGCCGCGCCGGTTCTACCGGGTAGGCGGCACGGCGGTATTCCCGGAGTACCACACGCTGTTGAGTTCCTGGGGCCTCCAGGCGGAGCCGGGGATTTCCACGTTCCTCATGGGTTTCGACCAGCCGGACGGCGTGTTCGTCGATGAAGCGGGCGAGCGCGTTGTGATCCGGAACCCGGCCGAAGCGTCCTCGAGTACCGCCATTTTTTCAAACGGCACGGTGGAGGTCACGGGCGACCACGAAAATGAAGCGGTCCGGTTTTCGGCCCCGGCGAGTTTCGCCAACGGGGGCTTTAGAATTCACCTGTCCGGGGAAACCGACGGAGGCCACACCGCCTTCGCCTGGAACCTGCCCATGAATCCGTCGGGCGGCTCCGTGCCGGCCGTGGGTTCGGCCGAGATGCTGACCGGGACAACGATCCGAGAGGTGGCGTTCGACGGCGGAAGCGGCGGACGTTTTGCGTTTATCCAGGCCTTCATGGCGAAAAAGTCGACTGATGCCGGGATCGACGACCTGGTGGGAGACTGGGGCATCGTGCGTCTGGAAATCGAAAGCGACAGCGAGGAAAACCTGTACACGGTTTTGAGCGCTCCCGTGACGATTTCCGATGAGGACGGGGGAATGTTTTCGGTCCAGGGCACTGAAATCGAAACCGAAATGGTGCATTTCTTCGACGGAAGCGACCCGGAGCGCCGGTACTTCGAGCCGGCCGAGATTGATTTCGACTTCCCCATCCATATTCGCCCGGACGGAGAGGTACTGGTGTCGATCGAGGGATTCGGCCGCCCGGGACAGGACTCCCAGAACCTGGCAGGCTTCATGTCGCCGGCGGGGGACTTCCTCGTACTCGCGGAAGGCTGGCCGGAAATACACCAGGCCCGCAACGAAACGGTCCCGGATAACGCCGGCGACGGCTTCGCCGCGCACCAGTTGTTTCTCGGCGTTCGCCGCGACACGGCCCCCGAGCTGGCCGGCCGGGAGTACCGTCTCGAAGGACAGAGCTTCTGGGTGTCCCGGTGGGATTTTGAAATGCTGCCGTCGGGCGCCAATGGAATTGCCGGCTCGCTCACCTTCGACCAGGACGGCGAAGCTACGCTGACGCTGGAAGATCTTATCGTCTTCCTCCCCTTCTACGACAGCGACCAGGAAGGCATCGTCGTGGAAACGGAAGATCCAGATGAAATTCCGCTCAATTACACGGTCGGACCGGATGGACGTCTCAATTTCGACATGAGCGACCTCACCGGTCCCGGCGACGAAGCCTTTTTCACCGGCTTCGCCCAGGAAGGCGGGCGCGTTCTCCTCCTGGGGCTCGGATTCGCCGGCGAGGCCGACGAAGGCGGCGACGAAGGCCAGATCAGCATGTGGGTGGCGACCTGTGTGAACTGCGATTGATTACCGCACTTCGAAACTTCCCACATCGATTTTCCGTCCGTTCAAAAGCACCTCCACGCGGTGATTGCCGGGGTAATGACGGCGGGTGGTCATGGGTTTCAGGGAAATGGTTTTTTGGAGCGAAACCGTCTCGCGAGGCCCCAACTCCAGGGACTTGAGCTTAAAAACCTTCGGATTGGCGGAGCCGTTGGCTTTCACATAGTGTATCCGAAAATCCGCCACAATACGTTGGCGACGGGAAGCCGTGCCGACCAGGTCAAACGACAACGTCACGGCATCGCCCTCTTGCACGCGAACCGGAGTGATCCGAACGGCACGTACCTCCACCAGCGGTTCGGCATCAAAGCCCAACACGGCCAGAGCGTCGGCGTTCCCCTGCTTTACCAGCGAACGCAAAGCATGCCGGAGGATCCAGCGCCGGTCTTCGGAAGCGCCCTTCATCCATCCCTTCGCCGTTTCGACCAACACATCAGGATGATCCTTCCCGATGTCATTCAGGTTGTTGGCCACCGAGCGGCGCACGTACCGTTCGGGATCGTCTTTCAGGCGTTCCAATAAGGCGAGCACCGGCGAGGGATTCTCCTGAAATCTGCGCAAACGCGCCGCCCACGGCAGCCGGGGACGAGTGCCCTCCGATACCAGGCGCCGCACATCCGGGCTCGGATCGCGCGTCCAGGCCTTCAGGCGTTTGAGGGTGGCTTCCGGATACCGCTCCAGGAACGGCCGGATACTGAACTCGGCGGTGAATCTTTGGGTCAACTCATGCTGCGCCGCCATGGACTCCTCGAAGTGCCCCAAACCGAAAGCCCCCACAAAGTGCAGATGGGGAAAGTAGAGGAACGACGCCATGGGTTGGTCCTTGCGTTCCAGCGACACCCGCGACGACGCAACCAGGATTTCGAGCGCTTTCGGGTATTCCCGGGGCAAATACCCGCGAAGCACGGTCGCCATCTGCCGGCCGCTGATCGCGTTCATCGGCAGTGAAAACCGCGGCTTCGCCGTGACCAACGACCATACCCACGCCGGCCAATGGACGAACAATTGGTCCCGGGTCGTTCTGGACATCACCCCCGACCGCCACCGCACCGGCACCGAAGCCGAAGACCGGACCATCGGCTCGGCCAATTACCTGTATGCGGACGGAAGCGTCGAAACCCTGCCGGCCATCGAACTGAAAGCCCTCATCGACGAAGGAATCATTCCGGCGATACCGCCGTGATCCCCTCCGTCTCGCCCCCCCGATGCCCTATGGGTCTTTTCAACCTCAATTTATCAACAACGCACCATAAAATGAACCCACCCAACGTCTCCAAGCTTCAATCCACATTCCGAAAACGGGTCCCGGGTCTCCTTGGAACCGTCACCATTCTGACTACGCAAGCGTCCGCCCAAACAGTCCTGGAGGAAGGTCACCTCGACCTCGTTTTCGACTACATCGTCGGCGAATGGGTCATCACGGTCAATCACGACGATTATCCCGCCTTCGCTCCGGATGACGCCCTACTCCATTCCCGGGACGCCGCCTGGCCCTCCGGCTCCCGCCTGGAGCGTCCCCCCGGCGACAATTGGGACTTTGTGGGGGTCGGGGCCGGAGAATCCTTCTGGCATTTTCCCCAAACCCAACAATCGGGAATTCTGTGGCCCGGCTTCGCCGCCGAAAACACGCCGCCGGGAACTTTCGCGGCCTACTCGGAAACCGATCCGCGCATCACCGACACAGCGGCTGCCTGGATCAGCATCAGTCTGGAGGAAGTGCGTTTCACCGGCGACGGCGACGGACACGTCTCGCTCTGGACCACCGGAGCGTTCGGCGATCAGAACGTATTCTGGTCCACCTTCGACGAACCGGAATTCGGAAACATCTGGTACCAGCTCGAAGGCGGACACTCCCACATGAACTGGGCCTTCAGCGATCCGGGCCTGTACGAACTCGCTCTCCGCGCCTCGGCCTTTCTCAACGACGGGGAAATGACCCCGGTGGAAAGTGATATCATCACCTTACATT
>PXDC01000461.1 GCA_003565135.1 Verrucomicrobiota bacterium | reverse complement strand
GTCCTGCCCATGCTGGCAACGCCCGTGATCTCATCGGGCGAGAACATCGTCGGCGAGGAACGCACCCAATACGAGCGCATTCGCATCGTCGAAGTAGTCGACGGCCTGCGGCACCCATGGGCGGTCGCGTTTCTGCCCGAGGGCCGCATGCTGATCACCGAACGCGAAGGCCGCCTGCAACTGCTCGAAGACGGAAATCTCACCCGGATCTCCGGCCTGCCCGACGACATTCAGGCTACTGGCCAGGGTGGACTGATGGACATTCTGCCGCATCACGATTACCCGAACGTGGATTGGATTTACCTCACCTACTCCCGCCGGACCGAGGGAGGAACCGCCACCACCCTGATCCGGGGGCGCTTGGACGGTGACGCCCTGGCGGACGTCGAACAAATCTTCACTCAGGACCGCGGTTCCCGCCCGGGCCGTCATTACGGATCGCGTCTCGCCTGGACCAACGAAGGGCACCTGCTGATGAGCATCGGAGACCGGGGCGGCGAGCCGCCCCGCGCCCAGGATCTGGGAGATCACGCGGGCACTCTCCTGCGGCTCAACGACGACGGTTCGCCGGCCGCGGGCAACCCTTTCGAGAACGACGACGACGCGCACGACGAAATCTACAGCTACGGACATCGCAACATCCAGGGGCTTATCGTCAATCCAGAGAACGGTGAAATCTGGTCGACCGAACACGGTCCCCGCGGAGGAGATGAATTGAATTTCCACCAAGCGGGTGCAAACTACGGTTGGCCCGTGGTCACGCTCGGGTTGGACTACGGCACCCAGCAGGAATTCTCCCATGCACGGGCACGAACCATGGAAGGCATGATCGACCCGGTTTACGAATTCCTCCCGACCCACGCCCCCTCGGGACTCGCCCTGGTGACTTCGGATCGATTCCCGAACTGGAAAGGCGATTTGCTGGCCGGGGGGCTGCGCAGCGAACGGATTCGTCGCCTGGTAATCCGTGATTATGAGGTCCTTCACGACGAAGAAATTCTATTTCAAAAGGTGGGGAGAATCCGGGACGTCCGGGAAGGTCCCGACGGTTACCTCTACGTCCTCAACGACCACAGTTCCTCCAGCCTGTACCGCATCGAGCCGGCGGACTGATCCGAGGTTTGTCTCCGACGGAAGAAAGGCTCCGGCACGACAGCGGAGTTTTAGGTTACCGGATCAGAGCTTTCGGCAAATATTGAGGCCGTCGGCCACTGGAAGCAGCACCGACTCCACCCGCCGGTCGCAGGCCAGTTTCCGGTTGAGCGCGTTGATCGCCCGGGCGTCGGGCTCCACCACCGGCTCAGGGAACACGCGGCCGCCCCAAAGCATGTTGTCGAAGACCATCACACTGCCTTTCACCAGCCGCGGCAACAGCAGTTCGAAATACGCGTCGTAGCGGGTTTTATCGGCGTCGATAAAAGCGAAATCGAAAACTTCTTCCTCCGGCACGGCCTGGAGGGATTCTTCCGCGTCGCCCAGCCTCAGGTCGATCCGTTCCAAAACCCCCGCCTTTTCCCAATACTTTCGCGCCAGACTGGTCCACTCTTCACTGGAATCCAGGCACAGCAGTTTTCCCCCATCCGATAACGGTTTGGCCAGGCAAATGGCACTGTATCCGGTAAACGTGCCGATCTCGATTGGACGCTTGACGCCGAGCGCGCCGACCAGCAATGAGAGAAACGTGCCCTGTTCCGGAGTGATCTGCATGATGCAAATATCACCCAGCGACTGAGTCTCCTCCCTGAGTTCAAGCAAGAGGGGATCTTCGCTCTGACTGTGGCATCGCTCGATATAATCGACAAGAGCAGCGCTCAAAGGTACGTGCTTGCCGGACATGTACACAGGATATACGAGACACGCTCGCCCTGGCAAGCATTACCGGTTGCGCCCGGCTCCAGGAACCGATTCGATCGCCCTCGACTTCCTTGGCGTGGCGATCCTCCCCATCGCGAGGAATGGAAATCACCTTTTCGGCGATAGGTCGGGGTATTTGGATTTCAGTCTCTCCATGTTGATCAGGATCATGGGCCAGCTCGCCTCGTTGTCGTCACGCCCCTGGACGTGATCTACCCACTGCCATCCCAGGGCTCCGGCGTAGCCGCGTCGATACAGCGTTTCGTAAAGGTTTTCCCGGGAAACTCCGAAAATGTCGTCCCTAGCGTAAAACTCGGCCACCACCAGCGGCTTGTCGAGCTTCCATTGCTCGAAGTCGTGGTGGAATGGCGACAACCTCGTTCCCGCCCAATCGTAGTAATGCACGGTATAAAAGTCCAGCGTTCCCTCCGGATCCCCTCCCGCCGCGATCAGACGCTCGTCGCTGTAGTAATTGGCCGAATTCCGGTCTTCGAGAATATCGGTCAACGCGTAAAAGCTCCACGCCCCGGTCGTCACTTGCGCCTCGGGATCCGTCCGGCGAATGGCGCCCGCGGCCTGATTCACGAAGCTCTGAATGTCCGCCATGGGCACGTGCCGCGTCATGTGCCAGCCGAACTCCTCGCTCATCCCCTCGGCCTCGTTGAAGATCTCCCAGGCCAGGATCGCCGGGTGCCCCTGCAAGGCTTCCACCATCGGAATCAGCGCGTTGTCGAAGTAGAATCGACGCTTCTCCTCATCGGTCAGAATCGCATGGGCCCGGTCGGTGACCGTCCGGCCATGGGAAACCCGCAACATATCAAACGACCAAAGACACAGTATCAGACCGACATTGTGCCGGTGCGCCAGGTCGAGAATATCGTGCAGATCCTCCACGGCGCCCCTCCCGGGGCCGATGACTTTGTGTCCGTCCCACTCAGGCGTATTTCCGCCGTCCGTATGCAGCCACAACCGCAGCGTATTTCCACCGTGCGCGCTCACCTCTTCGAACACCTCTTCAAACCGGTCAAGGCGCGTCTTTCCTGGGCCGATATCGCGTGCAAAGTTGTACCAGGCGACGTTGCCGCCACTTACGAATATCTCGCATCCATCAAACGCGATTCGATTCATGGAAGCTTCAGAGGATTCCTCCGGCGCCGCGAAAGCACCCATCCAGGCACCTGCACAAGCCGCCGATGTGACAAGTAGAACTCTCAATTGAAATGGATAACGCATAAGACGGAAACTTTCGACCGCCGCCGGGAAATTAAATACGGTCGCCGGATTCTCATCGCGGATAGGGGATTTTCACTCGAAAGAATGTGCCGGACCCGGCCGGTTCCGCCCGCAGCACCGACAACGCCCCCTCGACGCCCTCCTCAACCAGAACGCCGGCCTCGCCGTTCAGAAACGACCAGTTCGTGCCATCGAAACCAAACGGCCACACCTCCCAGGCGACGAGGTCGGAACTGGTCTCGAACACGTAATCCAGGGAGGGATCTCTCCTCAGCGCCATTCGCACGCCGGGCGACCCTCCGTCGGGGGCCGAAACCCACAAAGCGCCCGCGTCGCCCCGAACCCCGTTACCCGGGGCTACGCCGAATACATACCGTTCGAAGTTGCGGAAACCGTCGCCCGCATAATCGTCGCGAGGTCGCGTTCCCGCCGTACCGTACCGCACCCCAAACACCTCATCCGCCCAGAGCGCGTATCCATCCCCCCACAACCTGCCCAAATGAGGCAGCGCAACGCTGTAAATCCGGAGGTCGTCCAACCAACCGACAAACCCCGAGCTCGCCGGATCCGTGGGCCGGGCGCCCGCAAAGACACCGGCCTCGGAGTCGCCGAACACGGAACGGTTGTCGCCTTCGTAAACGAGCTCGCCGTCGAGGTGAATACGGAAATTCATCGCGGCGTTCTCGTCGCGCGTAAGCGCCAAATGGTACCATTGCCCGAGCGTGATCCTGTCGGAGATCGCAAGCTCGGGCTCCTCCGCCTGTCGCAAAAAAAGCCTGACTCCTCCGCCAGCAAGATCGCGCGGTGTGCCCGTTAGAAACACGCTCCACTCCCCCTCCCCGCCGCTTCCGGCGGCACCGGTCTCACTCGACAGGATATGCCCCTCGGCACCGTTCTCAGGCTCGAATTCGTCAACTCGAAACCAGAAAGCGATTGTAAAAGGTCCTTCGCCCGGCGACACGCGGCCAAGCTCCGCCCTGGAGGTCCGGTCCCCGAAATAAACGGAAGACCGCGTCCAGGGAGATCCGGGAGGCTCGCGAAATCGAACCAGTTCCCGTTCCTCCTCCGGCGCCGCAAGGAAAACGGGGTCGTCAGGCTCGGCGTGATCCAGCAGGACCGCGCCCTCCGGAGCCCAGATCATGGGATAGTCGTCAAAGGTCAGGTGGCGACGGAGGCCGGCTTCGCGGGTTTCGGGATAGATGAGCCGGACGGCATCGGGATCCTTCTCCCGCATCGTTCTCATGTTTTCAAGCATCCACGGCCAACTGCCCTCATTGCCCTCTCTTTCCTGGGCGTGGTCGACCCATTGCCACGCCAGAGCCCCGGCGTAGCCACGTTCGTGGAGCGTCTCATACAGATCGCCCGGCGCGACCCCAAACAGGTCGAGTCTGGCGTAAAACTCGGCCACCACGATCGGCTTGTCGAGCTCCCAGTGACCGAAGTCGTTGTGAAAGGGAGACAACTCCGTTCCCGCCCATGGGTAGTAATGCACCGTATAGAAATCCAGCCGCCCCTCCCGGTGGCCGCCCGCATCGAGCAGCCGGTCGTCGCGGTAATAGTTGCGGGCGTTTCCTCCCTCAAAAATATCGCTTAAAGCCAGAAAGCTCCAAGCTCCGGTGGTCACCTTCGCATCCGGATCGACGGTCTTGATAGTCCCGGCAGCCTGGTTCACGAACGCCTGAATGTCCGACATGGGCACATGCCGGTTGAAATCCCATCCGAATTCCTCGCTCATCCCCTCGGCCTCGTTGAAGATCTCCCAGGCGAGAATCGCCGGATGCCCTTTGAGGGCCTCGACCATGGGCATCAGTGCGTTGTCGAGGTACAGTTGCCGCTTCGACGGGTCCGTGAGGATCGCATGCGCGCGGTCGGTGACGGTCTGCCCGTGCGAAATGCGGAGCATATCAAACGACCAGAGGCAGAGTATAAGACTTACGTTGTGACGGTGGGCGAGGTCCAGAATCGCGCGCAGATCGTCGATGGCTCCAATACCGGGCCCTACGACATCACTTCCATCCCAATGCGGGGTGCTTCGTCCATCGGTATGGAGCCAAAGGCGCATCGTATTACCGCCGTTCGCACGCAGCTCGCTGAACATACCCGCGAATTGATCCAAATCGGCCATCCCCGCCCCAATGTCCCGGGCGAAGTGAATCCAGGCGACATTGGCGCCGCTGATAAAGAGTTCCTGGTCGTTGAATTGGATCCGGTCCATGCGCCCGGCGTCGAGCACAGGTCGCGGAAAGAAAAACACCAGGAAACAAAACATAAGGAACGCTGCGTTTCCGTATCGAGTAAATCGCTCGCGGGTAAACGGATCTTGAAACATTACAAGCTGATGTTGTCCTTTTTAAGAGAATCGCTTGGCAAAACAGTACGCGAAGACGGGCGACGCGCCCAGAAAGATCGACGATTCCCATGTCCTGATTTTTGATGACATGGCGCGCGGGATGATTTCTTGCATCGCGCGCAATCCTCCCGTCACCATTGCCCAACCAATCGAACTTAAATAAAAGCAGGTTCCATCCGAATACGCTACTTTGTTTATGTTTCAACCCGACACGCACTCGCTTCCCAAAACGTCCCTCGACCTCACCCGACTCTCCTGGGAGATGCGCCAGGCCGGCAAGCTCCGCTGGCTACCGGCCTCCGTTCCCGGATGCGTGCATACCGACCTATTGAGCGCGGGCGAAATTCCCGACCCGTTCTACGGAACCAACGAGCTCGATCTTCAATGGATCGAGGAAGAGACCTGGGAATACCGCGTGACGTTCGATCTCCCTCCCGCGATCGGTGAGGAAGAAAACTCCGACCTGGTAGCCGACGGGCTGGACACCGTGGCCACGGTCTTTCTGAACGGTACCGAGATCGCGCGCACCGACAACATGTTCACCGGTTACCGCTGGCCGGTAAAAACTTTTCTGAGGAAGTCCGGAAACGTTCTCCAAATCCGCTTTGACAGCGCCATGGAATACGTCCGCTCGCATCGCCGGGAACACTGGCCTCGCGAGACCAATGACCCGGTCGGGGGAAGCGCGAGGATACGCAAACAGCAATGCCAATTCGGCTGGGACTGGGGGCCGCGTTTGGTCACGGCGGGCATCTGGCGCGGAATCCGGCTGGAGGGGTGGTCGAAGAACAGGCTGAGATCGGTCGTCGTGAAACAGAATCACGCCCGCTCGGGCGGCGTCTCCCTGAGGCTCACTCCGGAACTTGCGCACCACGAATCCGCAACTTGCCAATACCGGCTCAGCTTCGACGGACGTATCGTCGCCGAGGGCACCGGCCGCACCATCGACGTGCCGGATCCCCGGCTCTGGTGGCCCAACGGTCAGGGCGACCAGCCGCTCTACACCCTTGAAGTCCGGGTCAGTGCCCGGAACGGACGGGAAATCGGCGTTTGGAAGCGGCGAATCGGCCTGCGCACCGTCAAACTCGACCGGCGCAAGGACAAATGGGGGGAATCCTTCCGCTTTCTGGTCAACGGGCGTCCGATGTTCGCCAAGGGCGCCAACTGGATTCCGGCCCACGCCTTCGTGGCCAACCTCCAACGCTCCGACTACGAACGCGATCTTCGCGCCGCCGCCGAGGCGAACATGAATATGATTCGTGTGTGGGGCGGCGGCATTTACGAAAGCGAGGATTTCTTTGATTTGTGCGACGAATTGGGGTTGCTGGTATGGCAGGACTTCATGTTCGCCTGCTCGCTCTACCCGGGCGACGCGAGCTTTTTGAAAAGCATCGAGGCGGAAGCCGAATACCAGATACGCCGTCTGCGACACCGCGCCAGCCTGGCCCTGTGGTGCGGCAACAACGAGATCTGGCACTGCAATGGGAATGAACTCGAGGATCCGAAGTTCAAGCGGTTCCAAAAGGCCGCCGTGCGCCTTTTTCACGAAGCGCTTCCCGCCGTGGTCCAGGCCCATGACCCGGCAACGGCTTACTGGCCCTCCTCTCCCTGGCGAGGCGACGAATCCCGCGATCACGAAACGGGCACAAAGAGGGGCGACACCCATTTCTGGGATGTCTGGCACGGTCGCGCCCCCGTCAGCGATTACGAGAAATGGCCGTTTCGCTTTGTATCCGAATTCGGCATGCAAAGTTATTCCTCCCCCGCCACCAACGCCACCTTCTGTCCCGAAGACGACAACAACATCTTCGGGCCGGTGATGGAAAACCACCAGAAAAACCGCGGCGGCAACCAGGTGATCCTCGACTACGTCTCGCGCCGATACCGGTTTCCCAAATCCCAGGACGACCTCATTTACCTGTCGCAACTGAACCAGGCCCACTGCATGCAAACGGGCGTCGAGTTTTACCGTCGCAACCGACCCCGCTGCATGGGCGCGCTCTATTGGCAGCTCAACGACTGCTGGCCGGTCGCCTCCTGGAGCTCGATCGAATTCACCGGGCGGTGGCGGGCGCTACACCACCTCGCGCGCCGCTTTTTCTCTCCCGCCCTCGTCTCCGCGCAAATCCACGGCTCTGAAGGCGTCACGATTGGCAACTACCGCAGCTCTGACATCCACGCGGTCGACCTGTACACCGCCAGCGACCTGCCCGAAGACACCTCCGCCAGACTCCGCTGGGACGTCTTCCATGTAAACGGCCGGCGACTGAGCGGGAGCTCAAAGCGGATCCGGCTGCGAGCGGGAGTCAGCGAATCCTGGAAAAAGATCGACTTG
>PXDC01000524.1 GCA_003565135.1 Verrucomicrobiota bacterium | reverse complement strand
TGCGGCCACGGTACCATCCCCTGGCCGCGGTCATCGGGCGGGAAATAGGTGCCGCCGAAAAAGGGACGGCCATCGGGAAAACAGAAGGCGTGCAACGGCCAGCCGCCGTGCCGGGCGATCATTTGCACCGCCTCCATGTAAATCTGGTCCACGTCGGGTCGTTCCTCCCGGTCCACCTTCACGCACACGAAATGGCGGTTCATCAGGCCGGCGATGTATTCATTTTCAAATGACTCATGGGCCATGACATGACACCAGTGGCAGGAGGAGTAGCCGATGCTGATCAGGATGGGCTTGTCCTGTTCGCTGGCCAGGGCGAAGACCTCCGGTCCCCACGGGTGCCAATCGACCGGGTTGTCGGCGTGCTGGCGGAGATAGGCGCTGGATTCGTCTTTCAGTCGGTTGGGCATGATGGTTGTCGGTTTGTTTACGGTCGTGATTCCCCAGCATGCCCGGACGGCGGGGAAAGGTCAACCGGTTCCCCTGATTCCAAGCTGGCGTGGGCCGCCGCGGCCACGCGGGTCGCTTCCATGGCGTCTTGGCCGGATGGATACTTTCCCCGCAAATCCTCCAGCGAATGGCCCGCGGCGAGGAATTCGAGGTTTTCCACGAAATCGGCGATGCTGTCGATGCCGTAGCCTTCGCGTGTGATTTGCCCGGATTTGTCGGCGCGCTCCCGCAGGAAATGGTTGTTGTGGGTGCGCATGCCCTCCCCGGCGAGGCAGGAGGCGGTGCCCCGGTCCTGGGAATCGACTTCCCAGCAGCCTTGGGACCCGACGAGGCGGACTCCCTGGTTCACGATGGCCTCGAATTCGTCGGGCAGCACCCAGGAGCATTGGAAGGTGACGGCGGCGCCGCGCGCGTAGGTGACATGCGTTTGGATGGCGTTCCAGGTTTCAGCTTCCATGCCGGGCAGGCGCCCGCGCTGGCCGGTGGCGAAAACCCGCGCCGGGCGGTCGCCGAGCATCCAGTTCACCAAGTCAAAAAAATGGATGCCGAGAAACCAGGCTGGCGAGGAATTGGCCGCCCAGCCGGGGAACCAGCGGGTCGGCACTTCCACCCGATCCTCCATGTGGGCGTGCCCGTAGAGGATGTCGCCGAGGCCGCCCCGCCGGACCGCTTCGGCCATGGCCCGGTGGTCGGGATCAAAGCGTTTGTGAAAATCGACCTGCAGCAGGCGCCCGTTTTTTTCGGCCAGATCAATCAGCTCCCTGCAACCCGCTTCGGTTAAGTCAAGCGGTTTCTCCACCAGCACGTGTTTGCCCCGCCGCAGGGCCTCCAGCGCGATTTCCCGGTGCAAATGGTCGGGGGTGGCGATGCTGACCGCGTCGGTTTCGATTTCGTCGAGCATGCGCCGGTGGTCTTCATAAACCGGGATGCCGAACTCCTCCTTGCGTTGCCGCAGCAGCTCCGGGTTGGTGTCGGCCAAGCCGGCCAGAACGGCCCGTCCGCCGTGTTCGAGTTGGCGAAAGGCGAGCAGGGGGTTGCGGCCGAAGGTTCCGCCGCCGATGACTCCGATACGAATGCTCATGAAAACAGGGAACAGGCGGGGGGCGTTCGCCGCAATGCTGGCTTGCGCGGTTTTTTCCCGCCGTGTTCACTGAAACCGCATTCTCCAAACGCCGGATGCAGGAAACTTTGATGAAACCGTTGCTGGACAAAATCGCCCGCGCCCGATTCCTCGTGATCGGCGACGTGATGCTGGATCATTATATCTGGGGAGACGCCACCCGCATCTCCCCGGAGGCGCCTGTGCCGGTGGTGGATATTTTCCGCGACAGCCACACCGCCGGCGGCGCGGCCAACGTGGCCTTGAATCTGGCCGCCATGGGGGCGTCTGCGGAGGTCTGCGGTTGGATCGGCCAGGATGAGGCGGGGAGCCGGCTGAGAAAGATTTTCGAGGATTCGACGGTGCGGTTCGACACGGGCCTGTTTGCCTCCGCGGACCGCTCGACCATCGTCAAAACCCGCGTCATCGTGCAGCACCAGCAGCTGTGCCGGCTCGACCGGGAGGGGCGGCCCGCCGCATACGGTTTTGGCGGTCGTGGCGAATGGGAGGCGCTGCGAAGCAAGTTCGACGGGGTGGACGGCATCATTTTGTCCGATTACGCCAAAGGGTTTTTGCAACCGGAATTCTTGCAACACGTGATCGACGAGGCCCGCTCCCGCGGAATCGTGGTGGGGCTCGATCCCAAGCCGAAACGCGATTTGGCCTTTCGCGGCCCCGACCTGATCACGCCCAACCGCAAAGAAGCCCTCGATCTGGCCGGCATCCGCGCCGATCCCCGCGACCCGTTTCCGGCGGCCGAGGTTTGCGCGCGCGTTTGGGAAAAGCACGCTCCCCGCAACCTGGTCGTCACCATGGGGGAGGACGGGATGCTGCTGAGCCGGGAAGGGGAGGTGACCGGCACCCTGTCCACCGTTTCCCGGGAGGTATTCGATGTTTCCGGTGCCGGAGACACCGTGGTGGCGGTGCTGACCGCCGCTCTCGCGGTTGGCGCCACCCTGGAGGAGGCCGCCCACCTGGCCAACGCCGCCGCCGGGGTGGTGGTGGGCAAACTCGGCACGGCCACCGCCTCGCCGGAGGAAATTCTCGCGCGCGGACGCGACCTGCCCGCATGAAGAAACCGGAGGCGGGAAACAAGGCCGTTTTTCTCGACCGCGACGGCACCATCATCGTGGACCAGGATTACCTCGGCGACCCGGCCGGGGTGGTTTTGCTCGAAGGCGCCGCCTCGGCGCTGAGGCGGTTGCGGCGAATGGGCTATCTCCTGTTTCTGTTCACCAACCAATCCGGAGTGGGGCGGGGGTATTTCACCATGGAGGACGTGGAGCGCGTTAACGCCCGGATGCTGGAACTGCTCGGTCTGCCGCCGCCGGGATTCGACGGCATCGGCATCGCGCCCGAAGTTCCGGGCCAACCGGTCGTTTATCGGAAGCCGTCCCCCCGCTATATTTTGGAAATGACGCGGCGGCACCACCTGGACCCGGCGCAAACCCACATGGTGGGGGATTCGGAAACGGACATCCAGGCGGGCCTCGCCGCCGGGGTGCGGGTCGCGGCGGTCGCCACCGGAAGGCAGGGATCCCCCGCTGGCGCCGACTGGGTGCGCCGCCACAAGGTCCCGCTCTTCGCCAACCTCCCGGCCTTTGTCGATTCGCTGGAATAATTCGCTCGCAAACGGATCGGACAAAGTGGAATGCATCTTTCCATCAGAGTTTGGAACAAACTGAGGCCGGTTCTGATGGCCGGTGTCTTGGCGCAAGCCGGGACGGCCGCGCCTGGACGGGCGGCGGGGGGCTCGCCAGAAACCGCTTTGGACTGGGAGCCGCCCCGGGGGGAGGTCTTCGTTCTTTACCTGGCTCCCGACGGTCGGGACGCGAACAGCGGGTTGTTGCCTGAAGAGCTTTTGCTGACCCTCGGCCGGGCTTCCGAGATCGTCCGCGCCGAGGAGCCGGAATCAGAAGTGGAGATTCGGATCGCGCCGGGCCGCTATGATAACCAGCGGGTGACTTGGCGGCGCACGCACCCGGAATACCGCACGGTGTTCACCCGCTGGCCCCACCATGCTTCGGACCGTCCGGTGTTCGACGGCTGTCCCCCCGAAGGCGATTGCCGCGGCGGCACTTGGTTTCAAATGTCCATTTTTGCCAACACCTTTTCCGGAACCGAACCGACCAACTTGGAGTTTGTTCACCTGGAGGTCAGAAACTACCAGACGGCCATAGTGATTACGGGTGAAATGACCGGTTCCGGTCGGTGAGGCGCGGTGCGCAAATGAAAAACAGATGTCCCCCTGAACAAGGGCTGAAGGGGGAAGCCCTTGTTCATGGGTTTTTGAGGGTCTCCCAGTGAATGCAGCCATTTCTGGATAGGTGACGACTGACCAGACTTTGCACGCAGGACGGGGAACCCATGTGAAGGTTCGCAGCGATCCAGCGATGCGGTGCAAGGTGGCGTTCGCGACGTCTTTCGTTCGCTCTCCGGACCCCGAATTTCTTCTTGTTCGAGGGAATTGCCGGGAGTATAGTGCTCTGCGTCTTTTCGCAAAAGGATCCAACAGCCAACCAAAAAAGGAGACTTTTCCCCCATGAAGCATGACACCAAAACGATTCTTCTCCCCCTCGCCTTGAGCGGTTTTCTGCTTGCCGGTTGCGAGCCTCATGGCGGGCAGGGGACGCACGCGACAATGAACGCCCAGGAGCATGAGCACGGAGTGGTGAATTTTCCCATCTCCTGCAATGAGGAGGCACAGAAGCTCTTCGAGACCGGGCTCGCCCATCTCCACCACATGATGTACGACCAGGCGCTCCCCTCTTTTCAGGAAGCGGCCGAGGCCGATCCCGATTGCGCGATGGCGCACTGGGGCATCGCCATGACGAGCTTTCAGCCGCTGTGGGCTCCGACGAGCGACGAGCATTTGGAGCGTGGAAAGGCGGCGGTCGACAGGGCGCGGGAGTTGGGCGCGGCGACCGGGCGCGAACAGGCCTACATCGCGACCGTCGAGGCCTTCTTCAACGATCCGGAGCCTCCGTTGCCCGACCGGCCGGCTGACCATGCCGCCCGGATCGAGGCCTGGAAACAGGCCCTGCGCGAGTTGCACGAAACGCACCCCGAAGACGTGGACGCCGCCGCCTTTTATGCCCTGGCGGAAATATCCTATGCGATGACGCAATTCTCTCCCGACGAGGAACGGGACCTCAGCCGCGAGCGGCGGGCGGGCGCTCTTCTTGAGCGCTACTTCGAAGAGCACCCGGAGCATCCCGGTCTGTTCCACTACCTGATCCATGCCTATGACAGCTCCGAGCTGGCGCCCAAGGCCATTGACGTCGCCAGAGAATACGATCAGCTCGCGCCCGACACACCGCACGCCCTTCACATGCCGAGCCATATCTTCGTCCGGCTGGGGCAATGGGAAGAGACCGCCGAATGGAATGAGCGTTCTGCCGATGCGGCGTTGCGCCATCCGGTCAACGGCACGACCTCTCTCCATTATCCGCACGCCCTCGATTACATGATGTATGCCTACCTGCAACTTGGCGATGAAGAGCAGGCGCGGGAAACACTCGACGCGGTCCGCGAAATCGAAGAGGCGCAGGCGCATTTCGCCAGCGCCTACGGCATTGCCGCCGCTCAGGCGCGCTATTACCTGGAGCGGCAGCGCTGGGAAGAGGCGGCCAATCTCCAGCCGGGCTCGCCCGACGCCCTCGACTGGGAAACGTATCCCGCCGCCGAGGCGTTGTTTCACTACGCGCGGGGAATCGGGGCCGCCCGTTCCGGCGACCTCGAACAGGCCGAGTCCGAACGCGGCCAGATCCAGGAAGCAGTCCAGACCTTGCGCGAGGCGGGCGACGCCTACTGGGCGTATATGACCGAGGCCCTCGGCATGGCGGTCGATGCCTGGATTCGCTACGAACAGGGGAACACCGACGACGCCCTCGCCCTGATGAGCGATGCGGCCGATCAAGAAGAGTCGATGGACAAACACCCGATCACGCCGGGCGAGGTCTTGCCGGTTCGCGAGCTGTACGGCGAGCTCCTGCTCAAAGAAGGCCGCGCCCAGGAAGCGATCGCCGCCTTCGAGGCATCCCTGGAGCGAACGCCCAACCGCCGCTATGCCATGGCCAGGCTCGATCGCGCGGGCGCGACAGAGTAAGCAAAGAACCATGGAAAAGATATCCGTGCCGCCCGGGTTCGAGGACATGCTCAGGTTTGGGCTGATGGAGGCAATCCTCGGGCGGCGCTCGCGCCGGTTCTTCATGGGCGCCGAAATTCCCGACGGTGTCTTCGCCTACAAGTCGGAGCACGAGCCTGTGCCACTCTCCGAGTTGGAGAAACTGCTCGTGGTGACCGCGTGCGGCGGCAACACAAGTTGGCATCACATGATCTTCCGCGCCCGGCACTACGCGCCGCACCTGTCGAACTACACGGGCGCCGCCGGCGGGCGCACTTTTCCCTCGGCGGCCGGCTTTCACGCCAGCAA
The DNA here is from genome assembly GCA_003565135.1 of Verrucomicrobiota bacterium. Taxonomy (GTDB): domain Bacteria; phylum Verrucomicrobiota; class Verrucomicrobiia; order Opitutales; family T3Sed10-336; genus PXDC01. The sequence continues at coordinate 1,825 of PXDC01000524.1, read as the reverse complement.
GACGTTTTTTACCGACGACGAAGGAGTTTACGTCCTCGACAACCGGGACGCCCCGGCCTGCGGGAACCGGAACTCCGACGGCTCCCTCGACCTCGAGTCTGCCTTGAACAGCGTGCAGGGGTCGGTGAAAAAACTTCAGGATGGGCGCCTCGGAGTCCCCTCGAAGCTCCCGCAGGTGGAGGCGCACAACACCTGGGTCGTTAACCGGCCGGGAACATTGCTGGTCATCCCCGTCGCCGATCTTTCGCTCCATCTCATCCATGCCATTTGTTATTTCCTGCAAAACGACTCGGTAATCGCCGACGATATCAACGGCCGCGCGATTCCCGGAATCGAAAAGTTCAAGAACATCGTGAACGTCGAGAACACCTGGCCGCTGAGTTTTGTCGAGCAATGGTCGCTGAGTGAAGTGACGGCCGAGTTGTCCACCAGTTGTTACGCGGGCAACCTGATTCTCCAGGCGATGGGGCTCGGAGGCTGGATGTTTAACGGCATGGATCCGATGAGCGTGCTCGGCGCCAGTGGCGATCCGGACTGCCCGGGCCTCGGCTTCCGCTTCGACCATGACGAAACCTGGCGTTGGCCCTTTCCGAATCCCACCGGCCTGGAAGGCGTCATGGAGGGTTTCTGCCCTCCGCATTATCCGGACATGAGAGCGGCCGTTGAGGCAGTCTGCGAGCGCAAGTTCGGCCAGGGCGGCCCGTTTCACCCGAAGACGCCGGGGCCGTGGCGCGATTCGAAAAAAATCCGCTCCTCCGCGCTGGAACACGACGAAGCATTCAAGGAATGCGTGAGTCTTCAGGCGCAGTATGTTTTGGATACATTCGGAAAATTTCCGGCTACCTTGCCGACGATGATTTGTACCATCTATCTCCAGGCGCACCATCTCGACCTCGACTTCTACGACCGTTTCTTCGAGCCCGGGGCTTACCTGAGAACCCACGCCGATCACATGGCCCGCTGGCATCCGAAGTAAGCGGACCGGCCAGAGCCGGTCCCTCCGGCGACAGATGCTCCTGGACGACCTCCATGTCGTCCGCTAACCTTTACGAAAGAATTTATTGGCCGGCTCTCCCGTCAGGCGGCGCGATCGCTGAGCGCTCACGTAAATGGCGACTTCGGTTAAACCCGCGACCGTGAAAGCTTCCGGGGATCTCTCCGGGTACGGGCTGGAAGGCTCTCCGGTTGTGCAGCGTGCCGAGGACACGGCTGCCGTTCGGCAATTGCTTCACGGTTCGGGGACGATATTTAGGCGGTAAAAACCGCGGCCGGCGGTGGGATCGGTGTCGGATATTTGCAGGGCTTCGGGCTGGTCGTCGGGGTCGAGGGTGTCTTCGGCGGCCCACGCGAGCGGGCTGATGGGTCAGGGCGAAGTTTGTTACATTTGGCGCCTTCGATAGCGCTGGACGCGGACTCCAAGGGCATCCGCGCTTCCCAACCCAGCTTTCCGGCCAGCCACCGCATTCTCTGTTTAACTGCCGGATATAGGTTTAACCCTGGAGTCGTCCCACGAAATTTGTAGGGGACGTCCCCGGAAATCCACGGTATCCGTGGATTTCCGAGAATATTGAGATGATGGGTATGCGCGCAATATTCGCATGTATTTATTGTTCAATTGAAAGGGTATTTCTATCCGTTATTGGCATGGCGATTGCAAGCTACTCTTTCATGACCCATCTCGCAGGCCATTTGAACAAACCATGAATCATCGAGAATACTTGTGCGAACACGAACAGCACTACCATCGGTTGATTTCCTCGCTGGACGAACCGCGGCGCAAGCTTTGGGTGGACTTTGTCGAGAGCACGGCTGACTTCTCCATGCG
>PXDC01000124.1 GCA_003565135.1 Verrucomicrobiota bacterium | reverse complement strand
AGGGCGAGCCGTGGGTGGTGCCGGAACGCCGTTCACGCATCCATTGCGGGTCGAGCCAATACAGAACATCCCCCGATTGTTGCGGATAAAAACCGCGTTGAACGCGGGCCCGTACACCTTCACGGAATTCGGTGGTTTGGAGCGTTTCCGCCGTCAGGGCTCCGGCAATGCCTTCAAGTTGCCGGAGGAAACGGGCACTCTCGTCCTGAACGCCGTTGAGCGAAAGGCCGTGTTCCTCAATCAAGTCGCGGTCCAGGTAAACCTGGAAACGCCGAAATTCCAGGACTGGATCCACACCGTAAACGTTTTCAAGGTGTTCCCTCAATCCGGAGTCGGCCGCCTCCTGGCTGAGGTAGTCGGCGGGAATATTCTTCTGTTTGAGGTAGGCCGGGACGTGGGCGGCACCGTGGTCCGAGGTCAGGAAGATGAGCATGTTCTCTTTTCCGAAACGCTCGTCGAGGTAGTCGAGGAATTTACCCAGTTCGCGGTCCAGTCGAAGGAACGTATCCTGGACCTCCCGCGATGCGGGGCCGAAGCGGTGACCGATGTGATCCGGTGAGGAAAAGGAGATCGCCAGCAGGTCCGGGAAGGCTCCCTCGCCCAGCGATTCCCCTTCGATGGCCGCCCGTGCCATCTCGAAAAGAAGTTTGTCGCCGTAGGGTGTTTCGGCGATCACTCCGCGACCCGCGCGTTCCGCGATCTCCGGCAGGTTATGGGGAAAACCGGCGTTGTCCTGTCCGGGAAAGGCGGCCTCCGGTTCGTTTCGTTCGGCGCTTGCGGTGTAGGCTTCCAGAGGCAGCAGGGGTTCCCAGGGTTCGCCCAGGTACTTGTCGACGAGCCCGCGATCCCGGAACTCCCGGAGCCACGCCGGCAGTTCATTGTGATAATACGTGCTGGTGACAAACTCCGCGGTTTCATAATCAAACCAGAAGGCCTCGCCGGTGTGACCGGCGGGGAGAATGGCGCCGCGGTCTTTCAGGGATATGCCGATCACCCGGGAACGCATGTTCGTGTGGAGGCGCAGTTCGTCCCCGATGGTGGTGCTCATGAGGTACCGGGGCGACATCCGGCCGGCACCGGTGACGGACCCCACGGTTTCAACGGAAAAGTCCTCGGTCACGTACGTCTGTCGGCGTTCGTCCCTCAGGAACCAGCGGTTTTCGATGATCCCGTGCACCGAGGGCGTGGTTCCCGTATAGACCGATGCATGACCGGGACCGGTAAAGGTCGGGGCGTAGTCGAATTGGGCGTGATCGAAGGAGAAACCGTCGTTGAGCAGGCGCTTGATCCCGTCTTCCCCGTACTGGTCCCAGTAGCGGTACAGCACATCGTACCGCATTTGATCGACCACGATACCCACCACCAGTGCGGGGGTTTCGTGGTGGGCGCGGCTGTCGGCCGCAAGGACGGCGGGGACAAGCGAAAGGCTCAGGCACAGCGTGGCAGAAATGGATAAAAAGGTTCGCATGGGAGGTATCAACGTGATTTGAAGTGGAAATCGAATACGAGCGTACCGTTCGACGGCCGCCGCCCGCAAGGAGAAACCCCGCTGTTGAGGCGGGCCTCTGGTAAACTGATTTTACATGTGGAACTCGGTTGTGACCTCGGAACCGTAAAGGAATGCTCCGGGTGCGGACAGGCTCGCTGCAACCCGACTCTTTAACCGAACGACCGATGAAAAAAACGATACTGGTGATACTGCTGGCGACTTGCTGGGGAAGCCTTTCGGGGCATTCGGCCGAATCGAATCAAGACATCTGGCTTCACGAGAGTGCCGCCGGCCTCGATATCCCCATGGGTCCCTTCGTCAAACTGGGACCGGACCATTACCTGACCGTTGACGAACACGATGCGCTCATTACCCGGGACGACGGTGAAAGCTGGCAGAAGTATCCGTTGTTCGAGGACAATGAAAAGCACGCCGTACGCCCGGAACGGGCTTTGATCCGTACGGCGGATGGGACCATTGTCCTCGCCTTCATGAACGACGCCGAGCGTGAGTGGACCTGGGACAACGAGCTGGGCGATGCGCCGGGGGCGCGGTTGCCCACTTACACCATCCGCAGCCTGGACGGAGGCGAGACCTGGCGGGATCTGCAGATGTTGCACGGGGAATGGACCGGGGCCATCCGCAATATGATCCAGACCGCGGCGGGAGACCTCGTGTTTACGAGCATGATGATGCTGCACGATCCCGGGCGTCATGCCACCGTCACCTACCGGTCGGAAGACGACGGCGCGAGTTGGCATCGGAGCAATCTTATCGATCTCGGGGGCGCCGGGCATCACGACGGGGCCATCGAAGCCACCGTCGAGGAGCTGGGCGACGGACGGTTGTGGATGCTCATCAGGACAAACTGGGATCGCTTCTGGGAGGCGTATTCGGACGACGGGGGGCGCTACTGGCGAACGATCAAACCGACGGAGATCGACGCGAGCTCGGCGCCCGGACTGCTGGTTCGTCTGCAGAGCGGGCGCCTGGCGTTGGTGTGGAACCGGTTGTTACCGGAAGGGGCGGACGATTTCCCCCGGGTCGGCGGCGACCGGCGGTGGTCGGAGGAGCCGGCGATCAATCACCGCTGGGAAATGTCGATCGCCTTTTCGGATGACGACGGTCAAACCTGGAGTGAGTCGGTGGTGTTTGCGCGCGCGAAGGAATCGATGCGCCGCCGCGACATTTCCTATCCCTACCTCTTCGAACCGCGTCCCGGGGAGCTCTGGGTCACCAGCATGCGCGGCGGCCTGCGGGTTCGACTGGACGAAGAGGCCTTCGTCGGTGATCGATGACAGATGACCGTTTCCCAGTGATTGATTGCCGGGGATAAAGAATCCATGTTCGCAAATTATGGGCGTGATGGAAAGAACCCTGTGCCCCATGTCGCGTTATCAGCAACAAATCGCCGATGACTGACAACCGGTAACGAACAACCTATACTCCATGCTCCTCCTTGCCGCTTTCGCAACGATCGATTACGCGATACTGTTTGTCTACATTGTCGGCATAACGCTGTTTGGCAGCTGGTTTATGCGCCGTCAGGCCAACGCGAAGGATTTCTTTCTGGCCGGGCGGCGGATGGGATGGTTTCCGGTCGGCTTGAGCGTGATGGCGACCAATTTTTCCGCCATCAGTTTCCTGGGCATGCCCGGTTACATCGTGGCGAACGACATGGTCATGGCCATCGCCATCGTCACCCTGGTCTGGGTTTTACCGCTGACCGTTTACCTGTTCCTGAACTTTTTTTATCACCTGAAATTATACACCGCCTACGAATACATCGAGAAGCGGTTTAACCCGGAGTTGCGGGCGCTATCCAGCGGCATGTTCATTTTCCTCCGCCTCGGGTGGCTCGCGACCGCGCTGTACGCCACCAGCCTGGCCCTCAGTACGATTACGGGGCTCGGGCTGATTCCCTGCATCCTGGTCATCGGGCTGCTGGCGACGATTTATGCGGCGCTCGGGGGAATGGAGGCGGTCATCTGGACCGACGTGGTGCAGGTTTTTATCCTGGTGGCCGCGATGTTCCTGGTGCTGTGGATCTGCCTCACCGAAATTCCCGGCGGCCTGGGCGAAGTCTGGTCGGTCAGCCGCGATGAGGGGCGAACCCGGATCCTGGACTTCGGCGGCGGGTTTACCGGTATCTCGACCTGGGGGGTATTGATCGGCGCCAGTTTTATCAACCTGGCCACCTACGGCGTCGACCAGGTGATCGTGCAGCGTTGTTTCACCACCCGGGATTTTAAAACCCTCAAACAATCGGTTTGGATTCACGGGGTGCTGGTCATTCCGCTGATATTCGGGCTGGCCGTGATCGGGCTCTGCATCTTTGCCTATTACACCGTGTTCCCGGGGCTGCTGGCCGAAGGTCTGAGCGCGGATCAGTGGTTTTCCCACTTCATCGTACATCAATTGCCGGTGGGGATTTCCGGCCTGGTGGTGGCGGGTCTCTTTGCCGCCACCATGTCGAGCGTAGACAGTGGGATCAACAGTTTGACCGCGGCGACGATGGTGGATTTCTACCGCCGCTTTGTGCGGGGGGAGCGCTACGCGGTGACGGGGGAAGCGGCGGATTTTTCGGATGCCGCGTCGATGGCGACGAATAAAAAAGAGCTTTGGCTCTCACGGGGGCTGACGTTTTTCTGGGGTGCGGTGGCGACGCTCCTGGCGGTATTTGTCAATCGCCTCGGAACCATCATGGAGATTATCCAAACCCTCAACGGGCTGACCGCCGGCGTGCTGCTCGGGGTGTTTCTCCTGGGAGTGCTTACCCGGCGTGCGAACGGCTGGGGCGCTCTGCTGAGCGTTTTGTTGGGACTCGGCACCGTCGCCTACGTGGCCTTCGGTACCCCGGTGCACTTTTTCTGGTACGCGCCAGTGGGATGTGCCGTGACCTTTGTGTTCGGATATCTGCTGAGCGGCTTTTTCGCACGTCCCCGGCGGGAACACCTTGACGGCCTGGTCAAGTGGTCGTGACGGTCATCCCGGCACGGGGTCGACCGATCGCATGGTCCCGTGCCTCACCCTTCAGCCAGAATGCCATTCCGATTAGCGGGAGCGGGATTCCTGGTTCAGGGTGAGCAGGGATTCCTTCAGTTGTGCGACGTCGTCGATCAGAATCCAGTCGGGATCAAAGCGCATGAGTGCCTTCGCTTCGTCCAACGCTCCGAGTGTGCCGTTGATCATCAACTTTTTTCCGGTTTCCCGCACCCGATCGGCCAATTCCGGGTTGTCCGCAAGCCAGCCGTCACGATTCAGCCACAAGCGGATGATGTCGACACCGGCTTCGGCAAATTCCTCGATTAATTGGGGCCGCCGCATGAATGCCAGTTGGCGGCATTCCGGAATGACCTCCCTGAATTCCCGCGCCTGTTCCGGGCTGCGCACGCCGATGACCACGGCGTCGGGATTTCCGGTGGCCCGGATTTCCGCCGCCACCGCCTCGGTGAATTCACGTCCGGACTCCTTCAGGTCGAGCAGGATTACCGTCCGGTCCCCACCCCATTTCAGCACTTCGCGAAGCGAGGGGATGATTTCGAATGAATACCGGGGAGCGAACCAGCTTCCGGCGTCGAGCCGGCGAAGCTCTTGGAGCGTATGATCGGAAGGGTTGCCGCTCCCGTCTGTGGTTCGATCCAGGGTAGAGTCGTGGAGAACAAACAGGCGCCCGTCGCTGCTGGTGCGGACATCGACTTCGACGACGTCCGCGCCCAGCTCAAGGGCCCGCTGGAACGCGGCCATGGTGTTCTCCGGGCGATCGGCCATGGCGCCGCGGTGGGCGACGATACGGACGGATTCGTCACGTGCGGACATCTCGGTGTGGGCAAAGGGGACACCCGTCATGAAGACCAGAAGCGAGGTGAGCAGGAGGTAAATATTCATGATGTACTCTAGCGGATGCTGTCGGCTGAAATCAATCTCTCCGTACCGCGGACCGGGCCCAGTCCGGTCAATACGATGGCCCGGAAGTGCCGGTACCCCGACGCTGCTTGCCGCGAACCGATTGGGCCGCGATAAAGTGGTCGATCGGCGTGCCCGGTTCCTCCCAGTCCGGCATCAGGCGGACGTCCCGTTCGCCGGACAATTCACCCGGCGCGGAGGGGCCCGGGTCGTTTCCTGTTTTCCGAAACTCCCACCAGCACTGGCCCCGGTGATTGTGTTCGTGGTGCACGACGAATCCCGCCTCCTTCATGAGCGGCCCGATCCAGCCCATGCAGTGATCGCAGTAATCGGCGTGCTGTTCGAGGCCGTTATCGATCAGGAAGCATTTCGAGGGTGACCGCGGCATGTCGACGCGGAAGACGTCCGGCGTTGCGGTCGTGTGGAAATCGGCGTCCTCCTCCGCCAGGGTATGGCCCCAATATTCCTTCATCCCTGCAAAGCCCTTTTCGAGGATCAATTTGCGGGCGTGACGTTGGGAATCCCGGTGAATGGCTTCGTCCCAATAGGCTTCCAGCAGCTCCCGCCCGCCCCGGCGTTCGAGCCAGGCAAAGGTCCATTCGTAGTGCGCGCAAAAATCGTAACAGCCGAGCATCTCTTAATTCTGGATTTTGGATCGGGGATCTTGGATTTTATGTTCCGGCGGCCGATTGATTGAAATGGCCGCGAGGTCCTGCGGGGCCGGGGCGTTTTCGCGGCGGAGAAAGGTCTGGGTGCAGGCGCCGCCGCCGCCGGTGACGCGGACCGTCAGGCCCGCTTGCTCGGCGGCGGCTTCGGAGACGAAATAACAGTGCTGGCAAAATTCAGGGACGATCTCGCGGCCGTGTTGCTTGAGGTGAGCGATGGCGGGGCAGGTGCGGACGTGCAGGGTGACCGACTCTGCGGATTCTTCGACCTCGACCTCCGCGCCCGGTTCGGCGGCGAAGAAGGCCTTCCAGTATGCGGCGACCGCGGGCAGGCCGCCCTCCTTCCAACGCCGCCACACCGGCTGCAGGTAATCCCGTCCGAGGTCGGTCCAATACTCCCGCAAATCCTCAAGCCCGAACTTCAATCGGATGAAACGGAATGTGGCGTTGATGGCGAAATAAAAATCCGCCGCCCCCTGCGGTTTGCGGTCGTGATAGGGAAGGGGTGATGAAGGTGACAGCACTCGGGAATCCTTACGGCGACTGGCGGAATGTGCAACGGTTTTGAAAAGGGTAAAATCGGTTGACCAGTAATGGCATCGATTTTTCTGATCCCCCTTTGTCATGAGAAGAAACCGGCCGGTTTCCGTTTGCCATCGAGGCCTGAACGGGGACGGATTTTGATTTCGCCATGGGGGGGATGACCTCAGGTAACGCAGCCGCGGGCGTCCACGGTCCAGCGATCGATGACCCGGCCGTTGCGGACGACATGGACGCGGTCGGCGAGGTTGACCACGGGGCAGACGTGGGCGGGGATAAAGGCGACGATTTGGCCGATCTCGAGACCGGCGGCGTCGGACCCGGTGAGGTAGCCGTGTTCTTCGTTGCACTTGAGGACGTGGAGATCGCGCCCGTCGGCTGCCAGGGCGGTGAGGCCGTCCGCGGTTTTGTCGCTGCTGAAAACCTTGGAGCCGGCGTCGATGAGGGCGAGGTCGGCGGACGGGCGGTCGACCACCTGGGCGTGGACGTGCAGGGCGACGTCGTCGCGGTCGATCACCTGGGTGGACACCGCCTGCGACAGGTCGCCGAAAACGTAGGCGCCGGGGCGCACCGCCTGGACTCCGGGGAGGGCGGCGAACCTGGGTGCGGTGACGGTGCACCCGGGCCACAGGCGCAGATCGGGGTCGATGCTGTCGCGGAGGCGGATGAGTCGTTCGTGCATCCCGGTAACGAATCGGTCCAGGGCCTCCGGTTTTTGGGCGTAGGCGTGGCCTTCGTGGGTGTAGATCCCCCGGAGCTCCATCCGGGGTGAACGGGCGATGCGTCCGGCCAGGCGTCGGGCCGTCTCCTCGTCGCGTGTGCCCTCGCGGTGCAGGCCGCTGTCGACGGCCATCATGACCGGCAGCCGCAGGTCGGCCGCCGTTAGGAGTTCCTCCAGGGCGACCAAATGGTTCTCGCTGGTGCAGGCGACAATCAGTTCGTCCACTCGTTCGGCCACGGCTCTCAGGCGAGACGCTTTGGCCGCATCCACGAGGGAGTGAGCGATAAAGAGGCTCTTCGGCTCCGCCGGCAGCATGGCTTCGGCCTCGGAGAGTTTGGCGCACGTCAGTCCCGCGGCCCCGCCTGCCAATTGCCGCCGGGCCACTTCCACCATTTTGTGGGTTTTGATGTGGGGCCGGAGTTCGACCCCGTGGCGATCGCAGACCTGTTGCATCCGCGCGAGGTTCCGCTCCATCCGGTCCAAGTCGATGACGACGGCGGGGGT
>PXDC01000519.1 GCA_003565135.1 Verrucomicrobiota bacterium | reverse complement strand
GGCGCAGGCGGTTGAGCGCCGAGAGGGCCACCCCCCCCGCCCGGCCCGAGGGCATCCGGTCGTAGGCCTCGGCGACCTCCGCCCGCACCCGGGCGACCTCGCGCACGTAAAGCGCCTTCTGCCGGGGCGCGGGTTCGAGCATGACATCGGTTTCGGTTTTCGGCGGCAACTGGGCCAGGACGGCGGTTTTGGTGCGCCTGAGGACAAACGGCCGCGACCGCGCCAGCACCCGGCGCTCGAGCGCTTCGGGACCCGGCCGGTTCCTGCCCTCCAGGTCGTGAAAGATCCCGGGCAGCGCCAGGTCGAGGATCGCCTGGTACTCGCCGAGATGGTTCTCCACCGGGGTCCCCGTCAGGCACACACGAAAGGTCGCAACGAGGTCGCGGGCGGCCTTGTGCCGGCCGCCGGAGCGGTTTTTCACCGCCTGGGCCTCGTCGAACACGAGTACATGAAAGCCCCGTTTCCGCAGTACCTCGCGGTCGCGGCGGACAATTTCGTACGTGGTCAACACAACATCCGCCCCGTCGAAGCCGGCGGAGCGACCCGCGCCGGTGTACTCGCAGACGGTCAGTCCGGGAGCAAAACGTTCGATCTCGGCCCGCCAGTTGAAAAGCAGCGAGGACGGGGCCACCACCAGGTGGGGACGTGTCCTCGCTGCCCGGGCCGACGCCACCGCGCCTTCGTTCAATGCGGCAAAAAGCGCGATGGCCTGGACCGTTTTCCCCAGCCCCATGTCATCGGCCAGGCAGGCCCCGAACCGATGCCGGTACAGAAAGGCGAGCCAGTCGTATCCCGACTTCTGATACTCACGCAGTTCGGCCCGAAGCCCCTCCGGAAGGGGCGCCGGTTCGAGTTTGCGGAATCGGGCCAACGATTCGAGTACGTTGCGCCCCTCCTTCGGCAGCTTCAGCCGTACGCCGCAACGTTTGAGATCCAGCCATTCGAACACCTCCAGCCGGGACACCTGGACGGCATTTTTCGCGCCGTCGGCTCCCTCCCGGGAGCGCAGGAGGTCGCGGGCCCGTTTCAGCCGTTCGAGGGAATCGATATCGAGAACGGCCGGTCCCCGGCGCGTTTCCACCACCCCGCCCCGCTCCGCGATCGCCTCCCAGTCCTCCGTCGAAAGCGTCCGCCCGCCGAGACGTATCTCGGGTTTGAGTTCGAACCAGTCGCGGCGTTCCCTCGACGGCTGCACCGCCACGGCGACCTCCAGCGACGCGGTACCGACGGGGTTGCCATCCACCATCAACGACACGCCACGCTCGCGGCATTGGCTGAAAAGTGCGGGAAGGCCCGCGGCCAACGCCTCCGGGGAAACCCCCAGAGACGCCCCGCCGCGAAACCGATCGCGCAGCTCGGAGGGAACAAAAATCGCGGTCACCAACAGTTCGCAGAAGAGGATTTCGCGCAGGGGCAACTCCGTCTCCACCCAGGGCGCGGGTTTCCCCGAACCCGGGTGGGCGAAAACCCATCGGCAGGTGGCGGCCAACTCGGTTTCAAAACGCCGAACGAGCGCCTTCGCCGCGTTGACCATTCCGCGGTCCCCCAGAGAGCCCCGGTCGAGGACTTCCGTCGCCAGTTTCCGGCGTGTTTCCGCATCCGGTTCCGCCGCCAGTTCGGTCAGGGCCTCGGCCAGGTGGGCCGCGCGGCTTTTTTTCATGAAGAACCGACGTTCGGTAACCGAGCCCAACACGTGATCGATGGTCTCCGCTCCCACCGCCAACGGCACGGAGAAGCCGGGCGCCTCCCAGTACACGTTCGCCACAAAAATGTCCGAACCCCGCCCATCGCGCTCAAAGCGCAAGCTGAACCGGGCCGGCGCCGGCGTCGGCCGCACCGTCCTCTTACCCTCGAAGAACGTCACTGAAGCCTTGTCCGCGGATTCGACCGGCTCTCCGAACAACACCTCCGCACCGAGATTGTGCATGGCCGCCGGAAGCGTCCAATGGAGGTACGGCAGCGAATCCCGGGATTCGTCGCGCATGCCGATCCGTTCGGTGGAAAGCAAAACGAGGTGCAGGACCGACACGGCCCGGACAAAAGCATCAGGGTTCAGGCGCACCAGGCGGGCGTCCGCCGTCAGGCCGATTCGCGCGGTCAGGCCGGCACTGACTTTCGGCTCCCCGCCTTCGTTATCTCCCGAGACGAACCGAAACGTGGCGTGGACCTCACCATCCCGGCGCATCAACTCGGCATGGACATCCAACACCTCCGGCGCAACCCCCGCCACCGGGTACCACGTGCCGTCGAGACGGACGAAAACCGGCCAGGGATCCCTCTCTTGCTCCAGGTAGTCCAGCACCGCCTCACACACATCGCGCTCCCGGTTGAAACGGGCCCGGAGATACTGCCCGCCCGGCGCCCAGTCGTCCTCGCGGACACGCTCGCCGGCGACCTCCAACCCGACTGTCGACCAACCCCGCCGATCCGAAAAAACCAGCCCGAGGGCATAAGAAACCCGGCCGGATCCGGAGGCGCCGGCCGCCACCGGCTCCTCGTCCTCCACCACCGGTTCCGAAGATTCCCCGGCGATCCCCCTGTGCAACTCCTTCAGGTAATCCCGCGGCAGCGGCTTCCGGAAATGCCGGGTACCGCGCGTGGCGGCAAAAAAAGCCCCGGCGGCCGCCACGGCATGTTTGCAAACGATCCCCCGGGAAGCATCCGCACAGGAGCACATGCACCGCAATTCCCCGCCGTCCGCATCGAGGGTCACCACGTAGCGCCGGCTCCCCAGAACCCGGGCCCGCAGGCTCCCGGACTTTTTCTCCCATCGGAAATCCAACACCCGCCCGCGCTCCAGGTATTCGAGGCCGCGCCGCGTGCGCAGTCCGTCGGCCATCCAGTACACCACCCCGGGCGGGAGGGAAAAAAGAGGATGACTCGATTCGTCTTCTCCGCTCATCGCCACGCCCCGCGCCGAACGGCGAAACCCCGGCCGCCGCACCACAATCCGTTGCCGCCCCCTGCGCTGCCCTGAAAACCCGTCATAAAAAGAAAACCTCCATCGCGGGGCCAAAATCCGGCAAGCAAAAAACTATTTTTTGACTTGCACCTTATTTAACTTCCGATAAATATTGAAAATCAAGATGAGGGAAGATTTTGCCGCCGTCCGCCAACGTTTTGTCACCCAGTGGGGCGCCCTGGGCAGCCAATGGGGCATCAACCGCACCATGGCGATGATTCACGCCCTGCTCCTGGTGGCCGAGCGCGAGTTGAGCACGGACGAGGTCATGGAACAACTCGGCATAAGCCGGGGCAACGCGAACACCAACCTGCGGGAGCTGATTGGCTGGGGACTGGTGGAACGGCGCGTCAAACCCGGCGAGCGCAAGGAGTATTTCGCGGCGGAAAAGGATGTCTGGAAGATCTTCTGCATGGTTGCCCGGGAGCGCAAACGGCGCGAAACCGAACCCGCCCGGAAGGTTCTGGAGGCCTGCATTCGCGACAGCGAGGCGGACGAGAGCGCCGAGGCCCGCGAATTCCGCCGGCAACTGACCGCCCTGTCCGATTTCGTGGCCCTCGCGAACACGATTATGGAAAAGGTCGCCGCCTCCGAGCAGAGCCGCATCCTGCCGCGCATCCTCCAGCACCTGTGAGTTTTTATACCCCAAAGTTTCACTATTTTCCGAAACTACCATAACTAATAACAAACCCGACACTCAAGGAGCCATCATGAATCCCACTGTTATCACCTACAGCCTTTACCTGGTCATCAGCGTGGCCATGACCATCTGGGTCGCCCGCACGCTCCACCGTAACGGCCGCGTTTTCCTGGTCCGCAGTTTCGGCGGCGACGAGAACCTGGCCGACTCGGTCAACCACCTGCTGGTGGTTGGCTTCTACCTGATCAACGTCGGTTTCATCTCGTTGTTCCTGAAGCTGAACACGCGTCCGGAATCGGTTGAGGGCATCTTCGAGGCCATCAGCGGCAAGGTCGGTATCGTCCTGCTGGTGCTCGGCGGCATGCACTTCTTCAACCTGTTCATTTTCCACCGCCTCAACCGGCGCTTCGAAACCGGCACCGCCCCCCCGGCGCCCCGCGGCGTTTACCAGAGCGAACCCTGATCCGCCCTTCGGCCCAGAACGATGAAAAACGGAAAACAGCAACTTCTCATTGCCGGGAGCGGGTTTCTCAGCGGCTACACCGCGAACGGGTTCGAACAACGGAACTGGAAGGTCCGCATCCTGACACGCCGACCGGAACGCCATACCGGTGCCGGCGTCGCGGTGCCCTGGGACGCCGCCTCCCGCGGCGACTGGGAAACGGCGCTGCAGGAGGCCGACGTCCTCATCAACTTCTGCGGGCGCTCGGTCAACTGCCGTTACCACGCCGAAAACCGCCGCATGATCCGGGAGAGCCGGGTCGCCCCCACCCGCATCCTCGGCCGGGCGATGGCCGATGCCTCCCGCCCGCCGCGGGTCTGGATCAACGCCGCCAGCGCCACCGTCTACCGGCACGCCGAGGACCGCGGCATGGACGAGGTTTCGGGCGAGCCGGGGACGGGTTTTTCCGTCGACGTGTGCCGGGCGTGGGAAGACGAAGCCCTTCGCTGGCGGACCTCGGCGACCCGGCAGGTCCTGCTGCGCACGAGCATGGTGCTCGGACACGGGAGCAACAGCATCTACCCGACCCTGGCCCGACTGGCTAGCCTGGGCCTGGCGGGCCCGATGGGTCCCGGATCCCAATTCATTTCCTGGATACACGTCGACGATTTCTGCCGGGCGCTCGAATTCCTGGCCGATGGCTCTCTTGCGGGCCCGGTCAATATCACCTCCCCGGAACCGGTGACCAACCGGTATTTCATGAGAACCCTCCGCGACACCCTCGGAATTCGGCTCGGCCTTCCCGCTTCCCGCTGGATGCTCGAATGCGGCGCGATGCTTATGCGCACCGAAACCGAACTCATCCTCAAAAGCCGGCGGATCGTTCCCCGGCGCCTGGCCGAGGCGGATTTCACCTGGCGCCACCCCACCCTGCCGGAAGCGTTGAAGCAACTGGCTGAGCGGCCCTGACGATCCATCGGGCTCCGCGTCCCGGCGTCGTGCGCGGGGGTTTTCTTCGGGCTGGTTCACTCCCGGATCAGGCCGGGCGCCCCCTCACTCCGGGAGTCTCTGGAATCGTTTGCCCGCACCGACAGGCGCGTTATACTTGTTCCGGGCGTGACACACCCGCGGGAAACCCTTTGACTGAGGAACGCTCCCTTACCCATGCGCCGCTTTATTCCACACATCCTCCGCGCCCTCCTGTTTCTGGGCATGGCCACGGTCGTCCTGATCGGGCTCCTTTTCATTCCGTCAGTACAGAAGTCGCTCCTCGTCCGGGCGCTCTCCGGTCCGGAAACGGAGGTCAGCATCGAGGAGGTTCGCCTGCGCCCGGGTTCGGCGGCGATCGGTGGGTTCGCCCTGACAACCCCCGAGACCCGCATCGGGTTCGTTCGGCTGGACGCCCGATTTCGACCCATGGCGTTGCTTTTCCGCCGCACGGCCCACATCGACTCGTTAACCGTGTCCGAACTGGTGGTGGAAACCTTTGAACCGGAAGAGCCGGCGGAACTTCCGGACTGGGAAACCTTCGGTGGAATGCTCCCGCGCCCCCCGATCGATTTTCACCTCGGCGCGGTCGCGGTCGACGGGCGTTACCGCTCCCCGGGCGACCTGGACGTCGCCTTTACGGTGAACGGGAGCAACCTCGATTCCCGTGGAAGCGACGGCGGTATCGAAATCGCCCTGGAAGCGGAGACCGGCCCCCTGCCGGGCCAGGGCAAGGGCTACGCGTCGATCGAAGTCCATCCCCGATTCGACGACGGCGGCGATTTTCAACAACTGTGCGCCGACGGGTGGCTGGGGGAGTCCCCGGGCGGCCCGCGACTCCTGCATGCCCGCCTGTGTGCCGAGCAAACGGATACGGGAGAAACCTACCGGGTCCACCTGGTCTCCCCGGATGGCCCGGAACCCGACCACGTCCTCCTCGAAGCCCGGGCGGAGTGGAGGCGAGACGAACACGAAGCGGACGGCGACCTGGCCCTCGACCTGGACCGCCACCACTTTCCCTCGGGTCCCCTGATCGAGCCGCTGCCCGATTTTTCGCTGGCCGGGAAAAGCCGTTTTGCGGTTTCGGGATCGGGTGAGCTGCACATCGAAAGCGAAACGGGTGCCCGCCTCGCCGATACGGCCGCCCGGTTCGGTCTCCCGGAGCAACTCGACGAATTCAGGGCGGACCTGTCGTTTGTTCTGACCGCATCCCCGGAGCGCCTGGTTCTGACCGCCTGGGACCTGGGCGTGGCCGGTTCCGGCGGGGATGACCTGCTCCGCGCAACGCTCCCGACGGAAATCGCGATCGATTTCGGCCCGGGTGGCTGGGGATTACCGGAGAGGGACGAACCGGTCCTGCTCCTGGCAATTCCCGGGCTCCGGCCGGAACTGCTGAACCTGTTTCTCGGCGACCACCACCTCGCCTCGGAACCGTTGACCGGCGAATTCGCCGTTTACTCCCGCAACGGCAGGTTCGAACTTGAGACCGAACACCCCCTGAGCCTGAAAAACGCCGCACTGGAAGGACCCGGGGGCCAACTCCTCCGCGACACCGATGTTTTCATCCGTCCCGCCGGCTGGCTGGCCGCGACCGGATTCGACCTCGGGATCACCATCGACGCATCCATGCCGCAATTACGCGCTCTCTCGGTGACAACACAGACCCGGGGCGACCTTCCGCTGGACAGCATCGATTCCCGCCTTCGGCTCGCGGCGGACGGCCTCGCGGAAGATATCCCCTTCTCCGCCCTCGATGTCGACGCCACCCTCCGGACAACCCATAGGACCGGCCATTCGGTCCCCACAGCCGTCACCGTTCACCTCGCGGCGGAGGGAACCCCGAGACCCGAAACCCCGACCCACCTCCCCGCCCGCCTCGCGCTCGAGGGTAAACTCGAACGCCGATCCGGGGAAACCCCGTACACGCTGGACATCGTTTTGCCCGGCCCGGACAACGCCGACGCCGTCCCTTTCGCCACCCTCGACGGCCGGCTCGCTCCCGACGGATCCGAAACCGCGGGCACCCTGCGTTGGACCCTCCCGGACTGGCTGACGAACGAATTCGCCGCACGGAACGAAAACGTCCGCACGTTCCACGGATCGGGCGAAATCGACTACGCCGGCGCTTGGGCACCGCTGGATTTACACCTGGATTCCGGCGTGGCCTTCGACCTCGACACCGGCAGGAGCGACCTCCCGGGCAACGGAAGACTGTCCCTGGAGGCCACGGCCGCCATTCGCGGGCACGAATGGATCGATCTCGAATCGCTCCGCGCCTCGGTCACCCCCGCGGGGGAAGAGGCCATGGTGCGGGTCGCCCTGCTCCAGTCGGTATCGATTGATCCCGACGCCCCGGTTTACGACCGGATTCCCACCGGCGACCTTCTCGCGATCACCTTTGGCGGCCCGCCCGTCACGGCGTGGATCCCCCCCGGTCCGCGCGGCGAGCTCGGGGGCGGATTTCTCCGGGGAACGCTGCTGGTTTCCAGGGAGGGCGAAGGCCTGCACCTGCATCCGGAGGAAGCTACCATCGCCATCACCGGTATACGGACGGGAACAGAGGCAACACCCCTCGATCTGACGCTAGACCCGCGGATGCGATACACGGAAAACGGCATCGATTTCGGCCTGGACAGGGTGGTCCTGAGCACGGGAAACACCTCCATCCTGGAAGCGTCACTCAGCGGAGAATGGCCCCTGGCGGCCGGTGCCGAAAACGAACTCCCCCGGGCCTCCGTCGCGGCCGGCGGCGACCTCCTCTCCCTGCGGCACCTGGCCGGTGACGTACGCTTTCCCGAACTGACCCACGGACCGTTTGAGTTGCTCGGCGATGTCGCCTTCGATCCGGAATCCGCCCGCGCCACCTGGAACGCCTCCGTCGAGCT
>PXDC01000025.1 GCA_003565135.1 Verrucomicrobiota bacterium | reverse complement strand
GGTTGTTCGACTTCGCGCGGATGCTCGACGACCCCGACAGCTACAGCAACCACGAGGGCAGCGTCTTCATCGGCGACGGCACCCAGACCGAAGGCATCGCGGTGGGGAGCCGGTTCGGCGGGACGACCGTGCTCGGGCATGATTTGACGTTGCAGGGCGGATTTGAGGGCGAGGGGCTTCATGCGCAGCTCGGATTCCATACGGATACCCTCGCCGACGATTTCGAGGTCGACGGCAACCTGGAAGTCCGCCTGAAGGGAAGCCTTTGGGGGCGGGGCGGCGATGGTGACGTGAGCTTCGCCCAGGTCGGGCACGGGGCGGCGAATCCATTGCCTGCGGAGTTGGTCCGGTTTCAGTATTACCGCGGTTCGATTGTCATCGACGCGGCCGGCGACCTGGGTTTTTCCGGTGGCGGCTATCGCTCTTACGCGCAACTCGGTCACGGGGGCCGTGCATCGGTCGGCGAACACGAGGGGGATATCACGATCCTTCATGCGGGTAATCTGATTTTCCAGGCCGGCGCCGGGGAAACGTCCTACGCGCAACTCGGTCACGGCGGAAATCCCGGGGTCGGCGGTCATACCGGCGACATCGATCTGGGCAACGTGGGCGACCTGTCTTTCTCCGGAGGCGAAGGTGACGGGTCGTACGCGCAACTCGGGCATACGGGCGCGCCGTATTGGGATGGTCATCGCGGCGACATTTCGGTTGCCGAGGCCGGGGACGTGCGGTTTCAGGGAGGCGGCGGCAGGGCCGCCTACGCCCAGCTTGGACACGACGGTTTCGGACGAGCGTTTCGCCCATTGGGAGTAGAGGGCGACATCTTCCTGGGACGTGTCGGCGATGTTTATTTCACAGGGGGCGGGGGACGTTATTCCTATGTTCAACTGGGCCATGGCGGTCACTCCAGCGGCGGCCGAAAGCTTGGAGCGATTGTTGTTGAGGAGGCCGGGGACCTGAACTTCCTGGCGGGCGGCGTCGACGCTTACGCTCGCCTGGGCCATGGGGGCGAGGAGTCCAGGGGTGACGCCTTTGGCGATATCCATCTGGGGAGGGTAGGCGATATCATGTTTTCGGGCGGAGAGGCCATCAGTGCGCATGCGCATCTCGGTCATGGTGCCGGAGGGGGCTTCGACCTGCAGAGGTACCACGGCGATATTTTGATCGGCGAGGCGGGCGGTCTCCGATTTTCCGCGGAGGGATCGCAGGTTCAGCTCGGTCACGGGGGATGGTTCGTGCGCGGGGACGCAATGGGTGACATCAGCATCCTGAAGTCGGGCCCGATTCACTTCGTAGCCCAGGTTGCAGACAATCCATTCTTTCAGGGTTCGTTCGCGCAGTTGGGGCACGGTGGCAGCGGGTTTGTGGGGGGTGCTGCCGGCGCGATTGCCCTGGCCGATGTCGAGGAGGTTCGCTTTTTTGCCGGCGACGCGAATTTGGGCTACGCCCATCTGGGGCACGGGGGCATTTGGTCCGGATTCCGGGATTCTCCGCGACTTCCGTCGCGACCGAGCGACCTGGCCGGAGATATTACGATCGAGTCCCGGGGTGACGTCGAGATCTCGGGAGGCGGGGGATCGAGGAGCTACGCCCAGATCGGACACGGCGGAATCTGGCATGGAGATCGGAGTAGCGATAAGGTCACCGGAGACATGTCCGGCACGATCACTCTGGGCGTCGTGGGCGACCTGGTGTTATCGACCGGTGACGACGCGCACAGCCATGCGATGCTGGGCCACGGCGGGTTTACGCCCGACGGTGACCGAATTCAGGGCAGCCGCGAAGGTTTTATCGATATACGCGTGGACGGGGCCTCCGTGTTGCTGGGACCTCCCGGTTCCGGCGGCCCTGTCTGGCACATCGGCCACCTCACCTCGACCGAGGACGGTGTTCGGGATGCGGACGTTCGGTTCCTTACCGGCGCATTGCGCTACGACAGTGGTGAGCCCGGGACCACGCTCCTTTCGCCGGATTTCGCCGAACGATTCTCGGAAAACCTGGCGGGCGGGAATGTCACTCTGGGCGCCACCGGTGTCGGAGGCATGACGGTGGCCGAGCGCTTCGCCTACGAAAGCGACCATGACTTCACGCTCCTGTCCACGCGCGACATCCGCTTCGATGCGGGTGTCCAGAACGACGGATCGGGGGCGGTGCAGGCGGTGTCCGGCTGGGACGGCGAGACGGGACTGGAAGCCGGAGAGGGGATGTTCGACTTCGCGCGGATGCTCGACGATTCCGAAAATTACGGCAACGACGAGGGCAGTATTTTCATCGGCGACGGCGCGCAGACCGAAGGCATCGCGGTGGGCAGCCGGTTCGGAAGTACGATGGTTGCGGGGAAGGATCTCTATTTGACTGCGGCCGACTATCCACTCGAACGATATGCGCAATTGGGATTTCACACCGATCTCGATATTGGCGGGTTCGAAGTTGATGGCATGATTGGTGTTTACCTTCACGGCGACCTCGAAGCTCGGGCGGGACATGGGCAGGGCAATTACGTCCAGGTCGGGCACGGGAACTCGCGGCGAAGCGGCATGGTTTCGCCGACGGACCCGCATCATTACCGGGGGGACATTGTCGTTGACGCGGGCGGGGATCTGAACTTTTCCGGCGGGAGTGAAGTTCGGACTTATGCCCAATTGGGACATGGGGGGAATCGTTCTGTTGGTGAGCACCAAGGGAATATCACAGTTGTGCGTGCCGGGAACCTCGTTTTTGCCGCCGGCACGGCGGATACGGACGCGTTTCAGCCGGGGGATTCGTATGCCCAACTCGGCCATGGCGGGCTTTTGGGAATCGGAGCCCATACGGGAGATATCATCCTGACGCGCGTTGGTGATGTGTCGTTTACAGCTGGCCCCGGGAGTCGCGGCTACGCCCACATGGGACACGTGGGGGTTGCCGAGGAGACGGGGCACCGCGGCGATATAATGATCGACAAGGTCGGAAAGCTGGACTTTTCCGGAGGCGACGGAGTGAGGGCGCATGTTCAGTTGGGGCACGGCGGACCGGACTCCCGTCGCGTTCCTCCGGGTCGGGAGGGGGATGTCACGATCGGGAGCGTGGTGGCTATTTCGTTCCGCGGAGGTTCCGGAGATTCCGCCTACGCGCAGTTGGGACACGGGGGTATCAACAGTCGTGGGGATAAAGCGGGAAATATTTGGATTGGACAATCCGGATCTGTGCGCTTTGAAGGAGGCGGAGGGGCCGATTCTTATGCGCAGTTGGGTCACGGCGGCGTGCGTGCCGGCGGGGAATATGCCGGTAATATCCATTTGGCGAATACAGGAGATTTGCTGTTTTCCGGTGGGAACGGGTCACGCGCTTACGCGCAGCTCGGCCACGGGGGGGCTATAGCGGCGCGGTTTGGGTCCCCGGAACGCCGATTTCAAGGCAATATAGTTATCGGAGAAACGGGAGATCTGATATTTTCCGCCGGCCGGGGATACAGTACGTACGTGATGCTTGGGCACGGCGGGCATGATGCCGCCGGTGAACACTCCGGAGACATTCATATCATGAAGGCCGGCGATGTCGCGTTTACAGCGGGTATTTTCGACCGTTCATATGCCCAATTGGGCCATGGCGGGGATGACTCACCAGGGGGCCATTCTGGTGATGTGTTCCTCGCCGAAGTTGATAACGTTCGTTTTTCCGCCGCTGACGGACAACGCAGCTATTCCCAGTTGGGTCACGGCGGTGTGGGGACGGGTGCCTTGCCCGATGTGTCCGGCAACCTGATCATTCATGCCTCGGGCGACGTGGAGTTGCGGGGAAATGTCGCGCCGCATACGTATGCGCAGATCGGTCATAATGGCGTATGGGACGACAGTGGGACCGCGTTCGGGGATATTGTCGTCGAAAGTGCGGGCGACCTTCTATTGTCCGCCGGTTCGTCGCTGAGGACGCATGCTCTCGTGGGGCACGGGGGATTCGGAGGACGGGGTTCGGTACCCGCAGGTGGAAACCGTATGGGGGATATCACAATCCGGGTGCAGGGAATGACGACCCTGGTCGATGGAATCGAAAACTTCGCTCCGGCGGCGTGGCATCTAGGCCATGTGGCTGCTGCCGCCGAAGGTGCCGATGGCGACGTTCGGTTTGAGACGGGCGGGCTGACCTACGGCACGGATACCCCGGCCGGGGAGGTGGTTTTGACCGCGCCCTTTGCCGAGCGTTTTTCCCGTAACCTCGCGGGCGGCAATGTCACGATCGGGTCGCTCGGGGAGAGCGATCTTCGGGTGGCGGGGGATTTTGATATTGATTCCGGGAACGACCTGGGTTTCCTGGCCGGGCGGGACTTGGTTGTCGACGCGACCGTTCGCAACGCGGGAGACGGAGATCTGGTCTTTGTCGCCGACAACCGGAATCCGGAACGACCGGATTTCGACCGCGGTGCGCGGTGGGTGAATGACGGCGAGATCGTCGCCGCCGGCGGGGAGGTCTTTGTCTACGCGGTCCGCCCCGGTACCACGGAGCTGGGAACGCTCGATCCCGGCCGTCCGCAGTTCGGGGTGTATTACGGCGATGATGTTTCCGGCGGCGGGCTTTTCTACAAGATTGCGTTCGGCGATTTGCGGGTGGACGACGCGGCGACGTTTGCGTCGCCTTTCCGTCCCGGATTCGCCGGCGAGCCGGAACACCGGCGCGGGGAGCGGGGAACCGCCTTTGATTTCCGTTACGGCCCGCGGCCGGGTCCGATGGAGCGTCCCGCGGTCCCGGTCATGATTCGGCGGATACCGGAGGAGGATCGGCTTCCGGCGTGGGACAATGGGTTCATTTCGGAAGGCGTTTTCTTCGGCGCGGCTGCGAATGGGCGCGGTGATGAGTGACCGGTGGTGGTTCGTGAACACACCGGGCGGATGCAAGGGAATGTGAGAGATTGGGATCGAGAAAGATGCGAACGAAGCAAATCGTACTGGGTAATACGGCGCCGCTTGCATTCCTCCTCGAGGGCGCAGGCCTCTTTTGGAGTGCGTGCGCTTTGCGCCGCTTTCCGGATCGTTCGAGACCGTTCCTTCGGCGGTGGATGTCCGTTTGGCGATCCCGCCGGAGCTGCGGTACGCAAAGCGGTGTGGGGACACACCGCACTCCAAAGCGCTTCGCGCGAAAGGTGGGTGGCCTTCAGTATCGATATTGTGTTGCCGGCTTTGCTTCGACCGGGGAACTCACGGACGTGGCCTGCTTTCGAAGCGCAGCCTCGTTTGGAGCAATAGATTCGTCGCCCCGGTGTACGACCCGTGTGTGTGAGGTATCCTGTTACGTTTGAATGATGATGTGTGTACGAAAGCGATTGGGGGCCGGGATCGGGCGGATGTTTCCGGGGGGACTGGTTCTGGCTTGGGCGGCCGCAACGGTGCCGGTATTCGCCGCTGGCGGCGAGCTGGAACGCCTGGCACCGCGGGAGCCGGAACAGGAGCGCGAGGTCCGGATCCCGGAGACGGATGAACCCGGCGAACCGGAGGAAGCAATGGTTTACCTGGAAGCCCTTAGGGGCATCACCCTGGTGCCGTCGGAGCGGTTTCTCAAACTGGCGTTGGAGGAGGATCCGGTGTTCGCGGTCCGGTGGCGCGGGTTCTTGTCGCCGGAGGTGGCCCGGCTGCAAGGGACGCTGGAGGAGTACCTGGAGCAACCGTTGACCTCCGAATCGCTGCGCGCGATTTCCCGCACGGTGGTGCGTCACTACCGGTCCGCGGGGCGTCCGGTGGTGGATGTGATCGTTCCCGAGCAGGAGATCACGCAAGGCGTGCTGGTGCTGTTGGTGGTGGAGGGCCGGGTGGACACGGTGACCGTGGAGGGAAACCGCCATTTTTCCGAGGCGCGTATCCGCGAAGGCGTTCGGTTGCGGGAAGGGGACCGGATCCGGCGCGATGTTCTGGTGGCGGACCTGCAATGGCTCAACCGGAATCCGTTCCGCGACGTCGGGGTCGCTTTTGCGCCCGGCGACGAATTCGGGAGGACCGACCTCATCCTGGAAACCCGCGACCGGCGACCGTGGCGGGTTTACGGCGGCTACGAGAATACGGGCACGCGGGCGACCGGACTCGACCGGTACTTTGCCGGCTTCAACTGGGGCGACGTGTCCGGGACGGACCACCGGCTGGGGTACCAGGTGAC
Organism: Verrucomicrobiota bacterium; assembly: GCA_003565135.1. Taxonomy (GTDB): domain Bacteria; phylum Verrucomicrobiota; class Verrucomicrobiia; order Opitutales; family T3Sed10-336; genus PXDC01. Next base: position 1,819 of record PXDC01000025.1, on the reverse strand, counting down.
CACCAGTCCGGACGCGAAGGGGCTGCTCTCGAACGCGGCCTCGTACACCGTGCCGCTGCCCTGGCGGCATGAGGTGTCGGTGTTTGGCGCTCATGCGCGCAGCGAAACCTCGCTGGACTCCGGGCCGATCGACTTCGATCAGGAAGGCGAGACCATCCAGGCCAGCCTGCGGTACGCCATGCCGGGAACCTGGGAAACGACCGGCTGGCAGCACGAGACGGTTTTCGGTTTCGATTACAAACGCGCGGACAACGACCTGCTCTTCGGCGGGGCGACGGTATTTGACGACGTAACGGAGGTTTTCCAGGCTGTCACCTCGTACGAGCTCCGTATCGGCGACCCCTACGGGAACACCACCGCGCGCGGTACGCTGATTTACAGTCCCGGTGGAATCACCGACCGCAACGAGAACGACGCCTTTCGCAGCGTGCGGTCCCGGGCCCGTGCCGAGTACGCGGTGGGCCGGTTGACGATCGAGCGCCGTAATTATCTGCCGGGTGGTTTTTCGTTATCCCTGGACGGAACGGGTCAGGCGGCGAGCGGCCCGCTCCTGCCCAGCGAACAGCTCGGGGCCGGGGGTGCGGATTCGGTGCGGGGGTACGACGAGCGGGAAGCCCGGGGGGATCGGGGTGTGGTGGCGTCGGCCGAACTGAGCACGCCGTCCGTAGAGCCCGCCGGATGGGGCGAGGCGTTTCGCCTGGTGGCCTTTTTCGACTACGGCGCCGTGGGCAACCGGGAACGGCTGCCTGGAGAGCCGCGATCCACGGACCTGGTGGGCGCCGGGGCCGGCCTGCGGTTCGATTGGAACCCCTGGGCGAGCGTGCGGCTCGACCTGGCGCGCCAGCTAACCCGGACCGGACTCTCCGACGAAGACCGCGATCGCGCCCACGTCTCGGTGGTGGTGAGCTTTTGAGGGAATTAATAACTCCCGCGCCTACACGATGAGCCGTTTTCGGGGTTTCGGGCGCGGCGGGCATGCGGGTAGTGGAGACCGGTCGGTGGGCGTCCCGAAAGCGGTGCGCAGCACCGCACTCCCAAAGATGGCGTCGCGAACCCGCAGAGCCGAAGTTCGTTGCGTTCGTCAGTGGTCGGGGTTTAAGACGGGTTCGGGCGGAGAAAGACCGGGCGGAGAAAGGTCTTGGGTTTTCTGCCGGGCTTTGTTTGAAAGCTCCGGAAAAAGAATCCGTAAACAGGGAATTATGCAGGACAATACCTTATTCGAATCACAGGGAAGCGATGGCGTTCCCGGATTCGCGCCCGCGGATGCCGGCGTCAGCATTCCGGCTGCCGGCTCGATCGACGACAACGTGGAGCTTGGGGAAGGCGCGTGACAGCGGAATCTTAGGGGAGGGGAGAATGAGTCGTCCGAACATACTCCTGATTCATTCCGATCAGCACCGGTACGATTGTCTCGGGTGCAACGGGCACCCGTTCCTGAAGACTCCCCACATCGACCGACTGGCCGGAGAGGGAATCCGTTTTTCGCATGCGTTCTGCCCGGTCCCGCTGTGTACGCCGGCGCGGAATTCTCTCCTCAGCGGCCAGTGGTCGTTTCGTCATGGGTGTATTGCCAACGCCGATACGGAAGCCTTCCGACCGATGCCGGAAGGGACCCCCTTGTTCACCACGGTCCTGCGGGAAGCCGGGTACCATCTCGGGTGCGTCGGCAAGTGGCATGTGGATTCCGCGCGAGGGCCGTGCGCGTACGGGTTCGACGCTTATGTTGCGGAAAGTGGCTATACCGAATGGAGAAAGGGCGCCGGCCTGCCACCGGTCCCGCAGGAGAAAGGCTGGCTGGGCGAAATCGACCCGCACATTC
>PXDC01000197.1 GCA_003565135.1 Verrucomicrobiota bacterium | reverse complement strand
CGCGTCGCGGCTGGCCCATCCCGATATAGGCGTTGGCCTGGTACAGGTAGTACGCGGGACGGTCGGGATGGTCCTGAATCAACTCCTCCAATAACGTGCCGGCTTCGCGGTAGCGGCCCTGGGACAAAAGGACCTGGGCCGTGCCCAGGCGCCATTGCACGTTTTCGGGATCGTGAAGCAGGGCCATGCGGTAGGCGCTTTCGGCGGAATGATAACGTTCCTGGTTCAGCCGGCTGAGCCCGAGTAGTCCGTATGTGTTGCCGTCGCCGCCTCCGAGCTCGATCGCCCGGGTCAATGCTTCCGCCCCCGGCGGGAATTCCCCCTGTCGCACGCGGGCCATTCCCAAATTCTTGTGCGCCCGCATGAAATTGGGGAACTTCTCGATGGCTCTTTCGTAATGCCGGACGGCTTCGCCCGGGTCGTCCAACTGAAAATAGAGGTTGCCCAGGACAAAATCGAGCGCGGCGCTGGAATCCTCCGTCAGCGCCTCGGCCAGGCGCGCCGCGGCTTCCCGCGGTTCGTCTCCCATGAGTTCGACAATCTCGCCCAGAACCGTCTGCTCCGCCCGGCTGATGGACGGTTCGATATCGGTGGCAAAGCCGTACGTGCCCATAAAGCCCTCGACAAACCCGGGATCCCGCCAGAAATCCCGTCCCGGAACGCCTGCCGGTTCATCGCCGGCTGTCGCCGGAACCGCCACAAGCAGGATCGCGCCCAGGATCAAGGTCAGGGCCGCCCCCGGGCGGACGGAACCGTACGCGGACCGGGTCCTGGTAATAGGTATGGGTGTGCTCAACGTCATTGTCATCGGTACCGTTTGCGGGTTTTGGAATCAATCTTCCTTATTTGGAAAGTGTTTCGTCTATTTCGATTTTCATGATAACGATTTGCTTTGCCCGGCAGTGCGTGTAGGGAGCACCGGTTTCTTGCCGGTCCGCATGCCGCTCTCAATCAAGGGTGAATTCGATCGGAGTCCGGACGAGGGTCGGGACCGGACGGCCGTCTTTAACCCCGGGCTCAAAACGCCATTGCCGGACCGCATCGAGGGCGTGACGTTCGAACTCGCGGTGAGTCGACTCGTCCACGCGGGGATCCCGCACCCGGCCTTCTTCATCGATGACAAAGAGCACGGTGACCGTCCCGGTTATCCGCTCGCGGCGCAGGGAATAGGGATAGACCGGCGGGGTCCGGCTGATGGCGCGCGGGGCGCGGTCGAGTTCGGATACCTCGAAGGTGTCGAATGCCGAAGCCGTATCGGCGGCGAGATCGAACCCGAATGCAAAATCGCCCGCGATGGCGTCGCCCGCACCGGGATCCAGGGCCAGTTCCAGTTGGTCGAAGTCGATCGGTTCCGGTTCGGGCTCCGTCTCCGGCGGAGCGTCATCGGTTGTTTCAGGGGATTCCTCGGCCGGTGGCGGCGGTTCCTCTTCCGGGGGCGGGGGAGGAGGGGGCTCGGCCAGGTCGATTCTCGCCGGTTGCGTTTCCTCCCGTTCCTCCATGGCGGTGAATATCTGGGTAAGGGGCAGGGTGAGAAATACGAGCAGCGTCAATCCGATGGCGCTGGCCAGTGTGAGCACCCGGTGTCCGGCGGTGGAAGGCGGCTGGTAAACGCGACGCATGAATACTCGGTCTGTGGTTGCTGGTGATTTGTTCCCGGTTGCCGCTGTGGGCTCTTCGGGTTTCCGTTGACGTTGGTCGACGACTTTGCGGAAGCGAGCCGACCTCCCTACGGCCGTTCGGCCGCGATACTGATGTTTTCCGCGCCCCCGAGCTTGGCCTGGTCGATCACCCGCACCACCAGGCCTGCCGCCGCGGCTTCGTCAACCTGCAGGATTACCGGGAGCGGCTCTTCGCGGAGGAGGCGACGAACCGTGGGGCGGACGCCCGTGACACCGATCTCGTCGCCGCCGAAGATCACATCACCCGCCGCGGTGATGGCGATAAGAACGCTTTGTCGGTCGAGGTCGACCGCCGAGGCCGCCTCGGGACGCTGGACGTCCACGCCGGTTTCTTCGACAAAGACGGTGGTTACGATGAAGAAGATGAGCAGGATGAACACCATGTCGATCAACGGGGAGATGTTGATTTCGGTGGTTTCTCCCTCGGTGGCCAAATGGCGGCGGGATCTCATGGCGCCGCCTCCCTTTTTGCCGGAAGTTTCCGCAGGTGCTGCATGGTCAGGCTTTCCAGGCCGGCCAGAAACGCGGCGTATTCCTGGCGTCGCCGCCGCACCGCCGCCGCCAGGAAGTAACCGGGAATCGCGATCAGGAGGCCCGTCTTGGTGGTGATGAGGGCGGTCGAGATTCCCGAAGCCACCATGTCGATGACCCGTCCGCCGCCTTCGGCCATGGCGTCGAAGGTCGAGATCATCCCCAGCACGGTGCCGAGAAGACCCAGCAGCGGGGCCGCCGTGGTCAGGGTCACGAGGAAAAACAGGCGGCGGTCGATTCGGGGGAAAACCGCGAGGCGGACTTCGTCGAAGCGATTTCGCACCTCTTCCAGCGAGGAAACCTCGTCCTGTGAATACCGTATGATTTCTCCCACCGGGCCGGGGGCCGTATCCGGGTTTTGTATCCAGTTGTTACATGCATTTGAATCGAATCGTTGGTAATCGCTTCGCGAGAAGGTGTAGATCAGGTCCGCCGCAAACGCGTAGAGAAAGAGCGCGAGCAAGGCGAGGGCGATCATGACCCCTCCGCCTTCCGCCCAGATACGGGTGGTTTCCTGGAGAAAGTGCTCAATCACGATCGCCTGAATTTCGATGGGAAACCCCGTTGATAAATCCGATCGAGGCCTGCTCCATGCTGGAGAGGACGCCTTTGCTCTTGCGGGAGAGCAGCGCGTGCACGATCAGGGCGGGAACGGCCACCATCAGGCCGAACTGGGTGGTGACGAGGGCCTCGGAGATACCACCCGAAAGCGTTTGGGCGTCACCGGTGCCGAAAAGGGTGATAAGCTGGAAAGTCTGGATCATGCCGGTGACCGTGCCGAGAAGCCCGAGGAGCGGGGCCGTGGCTGCGGTCAGGGCAATCAGGGGCATGAGCCGGTCGAGTTTGGGTTGCGTGCGGAGTCGTTTCTCGAACATCACCTCCTCCATCAGGTCTTTACCTTCGTCGGCGTGGGCGATGGCATCGCCCAGCATCTCTCCGACCGGACCCGGCGCGTTCCGGGCCCGCTTGAGGGCTTCGTCGCGGTTCCCGCGGTTGAAGGGTTCGAGAATCCGCTGGAGTTCACCCGGAGGAAGCGGCGGCATGGCGGCGATCTCCCGCCACTTGTACAGGGCCACCGTCGCCGCCACCAGGGCCAGGAGCAGGATCGGGATCATGACCGGGCCGCCCTGGCGAATATGCTCCCACAGGTTCACACGGGCTTCGTCCCGGCGGATTGCGAGGCCTCCGGTGGTGTCGACCGGGAGGTGACCCTGTCCGGTTTCAATCAGTTCGCGGATGTCCTCCCCGAAGCGCGGGGATAGCGGGAAGAGCGACGGGCGCAGGGAATCGGGACGCGAAACCACCAGTCCCCGGTGACCGGCTTCATCCCCCTGGAAAACGCCCACCGGACCCACCAGGGCGAACGTTCCCGGGCCCAGGGTGCCGTCCGCCTGAAGGGCGCGGCCGGGAAACAGGCGGCCTCCCGTATTGTCACGGAGTCGCTCGCTCGCGCGGAGCAGGAGGTCGAACTGCCCGTCCAGCCGGCTTGTTCGGTCGCCGTCCGGGCGGATCTCCCGGGCCTCGCGCAGGGCGTCCCGGAAATCCGAAAGTTCCGCGATGTGCAGGCGCGCCTCCAGGGTTTCCAGGTAGTCGTCCAGGAGATTTTGAAAGTAAGCGAGGGTGTCGCGGCGGCGGTCGACTTCGGTCCGCATCCGGCGAAGGTCCGCTTCGCGGGTTTCGCCGAGACGGCGGAGGCGGTCGTGCTCCCGCCTCTTTTCCGCCACCTCTTCTTCGAGTTGGCTGATCCTGCGGGCCAGCGGGAGTTTCTCCGCGGCGATTTGTTCCCGGAGTTCGGCGAGTTCTTCCAGGGTCGTTTCCAGGTCGAATCCGGCTGACTCCGAAATGCGGTCCAGATCCCCGGCAAACGACAGGGAGACGATCAGGCAGGCGATGACACTCGCCACAAGGGCGGGGAGGGCGGGTCGGACCGAAGACATGGCTCAGCGGGTTCTGAGGGTGACGGGCAGCCGGACAAAATCCGGGGCCACTTGGTTGTCGCGGATGGCGAAGGCCTGGCGGATGGCGGGGGCGAGATCGTCGCGCGGGGTCCATTCCCAACCGTTCTCGCCGGGGTACCCGATGCCGGCCCGCTCACCCGAGGGGCCGAGGTAGTAGGCCTGCCCCAGTCCGAGATAGAGCACACGAACTTCGATTTCCGGTCCGCCATCAGGGGCGATGACCTCGCGGGCCAGGTGAACGTTTTCCTGAAATCGATCCGCCTCCCCGAGAAAACCGACCGTGGCTTGAACCCTGGCGGCGAGCGGCGGGGAGTGGCTGTCTTCGGTGCGGGACATAAGCAGGGCCCGGGTTCGCTCCTGCAGGGGGTGGGGGAACCGGGTAAACAGGTCCCGCAGGCTGTCCTCCACTTCGGCGTTGCGCCGGTCCACGTTTTCCAGGGTCGCCGTCAGGACGTCATCGACCTCGTCGAGACGGTTTTTCTCCAGTTCGACCGCGCCGGTTTCCGCTTCCATGCGGGCGATCGCCTCGCCGAGCCGCCGGTGTTCCTTTTCCAGCAGCTCCAGGGTTCGCTCCAGTTGCTCGCGGTCCTCATCCCAATGGCTGCGCTCCTCGGAGATCAGCTTGCGGGTCTCCACCCAGCGATCCAGGACCGAGCGGACCTCACCGGCCTCGCCCGGCAAGGGATTCATAATAACCGGAAGGAACGACGCCAGGATACCGAGGAAAATGACTCGGGAGTGGTTTTCGCTATTGATACTCATTCTCAAAACAAAAGGAAGGCCATACGGGAGCCGGGGCAAGAAAAAAATACGGTGCGACCGGCAGTGATTTGTGTTTTCACGCGATACTTTCCCCCTTAGGGTCGATTCCGATGAGCATCGAAGGCAAACTGAAGGAAAAAGGATTTGAACTCCCGGCCGCGCCTGCGCCCGCGGGCAATTACGTGCCGGCGGTCCGTACCGGCAACCTGCTTTATCTTTCGGGAGTCCTGGCTCTGAAGGACGGTGACGTCACTCACGAGGGGCCTGTCGGCGAAAAGCAGACGGTCGAGACGGCCTATCAGGCGGCGCAGGTTTGCACGCTCAATGCGTTGGCCAACCTGAAAGCGGCCGCCGGCGGTTTTGATGCGGTGAAACGCATCGTATTTGTCACCGGGTATGTGTATGCGGTGGACGGATTCGCCGAAAGCCCGCAGGTGATCAACGGGGCATCCGATCTGCTCGGCGAGGTATTTGGCGAGAAGGGGCGTCACGCCCGTGCCGCGGTGGCGGTCAACGGCCTCCCGCGGAAGTCGGCGGTCGAACTCCAGTTGGTGGTCGAACTGGAGCGCTGATCGACGGTTGCGGTTCCATGGACCGACCGGGTTTACCCGGTGGGTTCCGGGAATTGGCCCGGCGTCGATCGCAGCGGTCGTCGCACCGTGTTCGGCGGTGACCTTATTCCCGCCTCCAAAGGCGCACGCCGGCGCGGAGGGGGTTGGTCGCAAGTTCCGTCCGCAGCCCCGCCCACAACGGGGTCCGAAACGCCGAGTGCTCCAGGACCTCGCGGAGGGGAACCACCACGAAGGCCCGTTTGGCGTAACGGGGGTGGGGGATTTCCAGCTTCTCGGTGCGGTAGTTTGTCATCCCATGGTAAAAAAGGATGTCGATATCGAGGGTCCGCGGCGCATTGACGAAGCTCCGGGTGCGTCCGAGTTCGCGTTCGATTCCGAGCGCGGCCTGCAGGAGCGGTTCCGGCGGCAAGGTGCTTTCAATGCCGAGCACCAGGTTGAGAAAGCGGGGCTGATCGAGGTAGCCCACCGGGTCGCTTTCGTAGACCGATGAACGGGCGAGGATTTCGATGCCGCCGGTTTGGGCCATCCTGCTGATCGCCTGTTGCAGGTTACTCCAGCGGTTTCCGAGATTCGCGCCCAGACCAAGCAGAACCTGGTACCGCGCCGGCGCTGAGAAAGGTGTCGACATGCTGGTCGAACGTCCTTTAATCCCGCCGGTTGCGCCGGATCTCGACGTAAGTCCCCGAGGACGGGACCGGAAGCGGGGGCGAGGGTTTGCCGACTTCCGCCGTGACCGAGGCAACCCGGGGAAAGGCGGCGAGTATCCGCCCGGCGATCCGTTCCGCCAGGGTTTCCAGGAGCTTTACCGGGGGACCTCCAACCACATCGGCGGCCACCTGCAGCACTTCCCGGTAATCGATGCTGTGCTCGATCTCGTCGTTTTCCCCCGCGGCTTTCAGGTCGAGTTCGAGACACAGGGAAACACGGAACATCTGGCCGAGCCGATTCTCCTCCGGCAGCACTCCGTGCCGGCCGAACAACTGCAGTTCCTTGAGCTTGATCTTGTCCATGCGATGTTCGCCCCCTATTTCAACACCACCCCGACCGGGCAGTGATCCGAACCGTAAACTTCGGGCGTAATAAACGCGTCCTTGAGCCGGTTGCGCAGGTCCGTCGAGGCGAGGAAATAATCGATCCGCCACCCGATATTCCTTTCGCGGGCGTTGCTGCGGTAGGTCCACCAGCTGTAGTGCCCCCCCGCCTGTTCGAACTCGCGAAACGTATCGACAAACCCCGCCTCCAACAACCGGTCGAAGCTCTCCCGTTCCTGCGGCGTGAATCCGGCGTTTTTGACGTTGCTTTTCGGGTTGGCCAGGTCGATTTCCGTGTGGGCGACATTAAAATCCCCGCAGACCAGAACCGGTTTGGTCGCGGCCAGTTTTTTCAGGTACTCGCGCAGGTCGACATCCCATTGCTTGGTCCGGTAATCCAGTCGGGTCAAGCCGCGCTGTGAGTTGGGAACGTACACGTTGACCAGGAAAAAATCGGGAAACGCCGCGGTGATCAGGCGCCCTTCCCGGTCGTGTTCGGCGATACCGAGTCCGTAGGTCACGTGGTCGGGGACCGCCTTGGTGAGCAGGGCGGTTCCGGAGTAGCCGGGTTTTTCCGCCGGGTTCCAGAAGGTGTGGTAGCCGTCGACCGGGATTTCCACCGGATCCACGCCGGTTTTGGTTTCCTGCAGGGCGAGCACATCCGGGGATGCCTCGGCGACGAATCCCGTGAACCCTTTTTTCAGAGCCGCCCGGAGCCCGTTCACGTTCCACGAAATGAGCTTCATGCCCGAGAGTAGAGCAGGGGCCGGAATGCCGCGCAAGGAAGAGTTGTCCGGGTGCCGCGAGGGATGGGGGCTATTTTGTCGGAACGGAGTTGCCGAACCCGCAAAAAGAGTTCATTTTTCCGGTGACCCAATCTTTTTACCTTTCATGACTCCCGTAACTCCGCGCCTGTCGCCGCGTGAAGCCTGGCATCCGCTCTCGCGGACGCGTTGGGATGCCGGCCGCGCCCGGCACCTTTTGCGCCGGGCGGGTTTTTCGGTTTCGGCTGGCGAAGTCCGGACGTCGCTGCGGATCGGGATGGAGGAGACCGTGGGGAGAATGTTCGCCAATCCCGATCCACTGCCGGTGCCGGAGTCCATCCTTTCCCTCGAAGCGGATGTCGACGATCACTACCGGCGTATCCGGGCGGCGGAATCCCGGGAGGAACGGCAGAGGTTGAATCGGGAATGGAACAATCGCAGAAACGAGGCCTACCGCGACATGTCTCTGAGTTGGCTTCGTTACGCTTCTCGGTCCGGAAACGGACCGTACGCGAACTGGGTCTCGCTTCTCCTCAACGTCTTCGTGGTATCGTTCGACCAGGTCCGGCAGCCGCACCAGGTGTTCCGGCATCATGAACTGCTGCACCAGCGGGCCCGGGACGATTACCCGGAGGTTTGTCAGGCGG
>PXDC01000277.1 GCA_003565135.1 Verrucomicrobiota bacterium | reverse complement strand
GAGTACGGCATGGTTGGGGTGCCGGATTTTCACACCGAACGATTTTATACTATGTCGGAAGGTGAGATTTTTGAAACGATCACCCACGGACGCGGCCTGATGGGAGCTTACCGGGATAAGCTCACGGTCGAGGATCGCTGGGCGGTCATTGCCTATATGCGTGCCTTGCAACGGGCGCGCCTGGGAACGGAAGACGACGTGCCGGGCGCCATGAAAGCGGAATTGGGACTATGAGTACATCGGGATCAACAGAGAACCGGGGAGGGGGCGCCGCCGTGACACCGGCTGGAGAGGGCTTTGCCGCCAAGGCTTTGGTCGTCGGCGGAGCCGGCCTGCTTTTGACTTTGCTCGGTCTCCTGACCGGCGACAGTCCCAGGGTGGGTCTCGGGGCCTTGGTCGGCCTGACCTTCTGGCTCTCCATCGGCTTGGGCATGTGGTTTCTGATCATGCTCTTCCACCTGTTCGACGCGGGCTGGGGCACGGTTACCCGGCGCCCCATGGAACATGCCACCACCATGTTTCCGTGGATCGCGGGAATCTTTTTCATCCTGGTCATCTACTCCCTCCTGGCCGGAACCGACCAGGGCCTGTGGAAGTGGATGAATACCGAGAATACCGTGGTGATCGCGGGTGAGACCGCCACCGTGGAGGACGACGTGCTTTACCACCACAAAAGCGCGTACCTCAACAACACCTTCTTCATTCTCCGCTCGCTGCTCTATTTCGGGATTTTTATCGGGGTGGCGACCGTGCTTCGGAGGGCTTCGTTCAGCCAGGACCGCGACGGCGACGGCGCCTGGACCACGGTTTGCCGGAAATGGTCCGCCGCCGGCGTCATTCTCGGCGCTCTGGCCGCGACCTTTGTGGCGCTCGACTGGATCATGACCCTCGAGTTCCACTGGTTCTCCACCATGTTCGGGGTGTGGTTTTTCTCCGCCTCCATGCGGGCCGCCCTGGCGGGCACGATTCTGCTGTGCCTGCTCCTTGTTCACCTCGGGGTCTTCCGGGGGATCTTTAAGCAGGCGCACCTGTACGAGCTGGGCCGGCTCTCCCTCGCATTCACCGTTTTCTGGGCCTACATTTCCTTTTCCCAGTACTTTCTGATTTGGAATGCGAATATTCCCGAAGTCACCTACTGGTACGTCAATCGCGAACACGAACACTGGTGGTGGGTCGGTCTCGCGCTGCTCTTCGGGCATTTCTTCGTTCCTTTTCTCTTCCTGCTTTTCTACCAGAATAAGATCCGTCCGGGGCGCATGATCTTTATCTCCGCCTGGATCCTGGGCTTCCACCTCCTGGATCTCTATTTCAACATCCTTCCCTCCAAGCAGGCGGCCAGCGGCCTGCCGTACTACAATTTCGGCATCGCTTTCTGGGATGTGGCGGCGTTTGTCGGCGTCGGCGGCATCTGCGTCTGGGCCTTCCTGAACAGCTACCTCGGGCAAAAACCCATACCGGTCCGCGATCCCCGGATCCTGGAATCCCTCCATCATCATGAATAACCAGAAACCCTCATCGCCCGGTATCATTATTGCCGCCGCCGCGGTCATAGGCGGGCTCCTGCTCATGGTGTTCATCGCCGCCTATTTCTATCTTCCCGGCCATCACGATACGGTGGCCCGCGCGGGAATGTCTCCCGCGGAACGGCGCGAACTGCTGGAGGAAAAACAGGAACGCGACCGGGCCGAACTCGAGGCTTACGGTTGGATCGACCGGTCCGAAGGCCGGGTCCGCCTCTCCATCGAACGGGCCATGGATATCGCGGTCGACGAAATCAATGAACGCGGAGGATTGGATGTGGAGGATTTTGACGGAATCGACGGCGACGCGGAAACCTCCGGCGACGACGATTCCGCGGAGGTGGACACGGAGGACGCATCCGGCGACACCGACAACGACGAATTACAGGGCTGACCACTGATGAGCGATTCTTCTGCAAATCCGGATAAGATCCAAAAGCGGGGCGATTCCTCCGGCGCCGAACCGGCCGCCCTGAGTTCGATCGACCACTCGATCAGGGTGCCGGTTGTCCTCTTCGCCGCCGCCGCGATCGCCTGGTTGCTGGTGGGTTCGGTGTTCGGGTTGATCACTTCGTTCAAGCTCCACACCGCCGGTTTTCTGGGTAACTGGGAGTGGCTGACCTACGGGCGCGTCCGCCCCGCGACCACCACCGTCTTCCTTTACGGATGGGCCACCAATGCCGGGTTTGCCGCCGGGTTTTGGATCATGGCGCGCCTTTCCCGCAATCTCCTGCAGAACGGTACCCTGCTCAACACCGCCGCCGTGTTCTGGAATATCGGCGTCCTGGTGGCGGTGGCGGGAATCCTCCTCGGCGATCTGAATGCGCGCGAAGGACTGGAGATGCCGGGTTACGCCGCCCCCATTCTGCTGCTTGCTTTTGTTTTCATCGCGGTCTGGACCGTGCTCACCTTCTGTTACCGCCGTTCCCGGCACGCCTACGTGTCGCAGTGGTACATTCTCGCAGCTCTTTTCTGGTTTCCCGCGATTTTCGGCATCGCCATGCTCATGACCGTATACGCCCCTGCCCGCGGGATCCTGCAGTCGGTGGTGGGCTGGTGGTACACGCACAACCTGTACGCCCTCTGGTTGACCCCGCTCGGTCTGGCGGCCGTGTATTACATCATCCCGAAGGTCCTGGGAAAGCCGGTTCACAGTTACTACCTGGCCTCGGCCGGCTTTTGGAGTTACCTTTTCTTCGCCAGTTGGGCGGGAATGCACCATCTCTCCGGCGGACCGGTGCCGGCCTGGATTGTTTCCACCGGCGTAACCGCAAGCCTTCTGGTCTTGTTCCCCGTGTTTATCATCGGGCTTAACCATCACCTGGCCATGAAGGGCAATTTTGCGGTGCTGCGCACCAGTCCCGGCCTGCGCTTCGCCTATTTCGGAGCGGTCGCGTTCACCGCGGTTTCGGTGGTGGCGGCGTTGACCTCGTTCCGGAGCGTTAAAGAGGTGCTGCATTTCACCCACTTCACCGACGGTCAGATGCAATGGGGGCTTTACGCCTGGTTCACCATGGCGATGTTCGGTGCCTTTTATTATTTCCTTCCGCGGGTTCTCGGCCGGGAGTGGCCGTCGTCCACCTTGATCCGGGTCCACTTTTGGAGCAGCGCTTCCGGCATTGTGCTGTACGTGTTTGCCATGTGTATCGGGGGATGGATACAGGGCTCTCAGATGAATAACCCGGAAGCGTACCCGGATTTTGTCGAGATCGTGCGCAATACCCTCCCGTGGCTGGTTATGGCGAGCCTCGGCGGACTTATTCTGCTGGTCGGTCACGCCGCCTTCGCCCTCCATTGCCTCTGGCTTCTTCTTCTTCCCAAAACCGCGGAAGCCGGCGCGTCGCTCACCAGTGAGCCGGAATCCATGAAGCTTGCAGCGAAATGAACAGACTTCTCGTAATCGTTTTCGGAATCCTAATCACCATCGCGTTTTCCTGGGTGGGATTCGTTTACAGCAGTTATCTCCAGTTGGGTGGATTGGAGCATCACGAGGATGAAATGTCCGGGGATTCCTTTCCGCCGCCCAGGTCCGGCATCGCCCAGCGGGGCAGCCTGGTTTACCGCGAGATGGGGTGTGTGTATTGCCATTCCCAGCAGGTGCGGCGCCCGGGTTACGGAGCCGACGATGAGCGGGGCTGGGGTGACCGCCAATCGGTGGCCCGCGACTACATCGGGGATCGAACCGTTTTTCCCGGTATTCGACGGATCGGGCCGGATCTCATGACGATCGGTGGACGGGAGTCCTCCCGCGAATGGTTCCATCTCCAACTCTACGATCCCCGGATTCACACCGAGGGGTCGACTATGCCCTCGTACCGTTTCCTTTACGTTCGGCGCCCCGTTGTGGGCGAAGGCTCGCCCCGGGCACTCGATTTGCCCGAGGGTTACCGGCCGCCGGAAGGATATGAAGTTGTCCCCACACCTCGCGCGGATGCGCTGGTGGAGTATCTTTTGAGCTTACGAATGGACTACGACTTGCCGGAGGTGCCTGCAGATGACTGATCACAATCAAAATAAGCCGGGCCCTCGGGAAGGGCGACTCGATCCGGAGGCGGCTTCGGACGAAAGCCTCCAGGACGTGCACGCCGCCCTGGCCCACCGGAAGGACGAGGTGTCCGAGGGCTTCCCGATCATGCCCATCATGATTGTCTTGTTTTTCAGTGTCCTCATGTTGGTGGGCGGTATTTACATGGCCAACTACGGGGGACGTTTTGATCCCCTGGTTTACGATGAGCGGAAGGGGCCGATGGCGGCGGTGGCCGACGAGGACGAGGAGATCGACATCGTCGCGCTCGGCGGCCAGGTCTACCAGCGGAATTGCCAGGCCTGTCACCAGGCCGAGGGGCAGGGAATTCCCGGGGCCTTTCCGCCGCTGGTCGAAACCGATTGGGTCACCGGGTCCAAGGATCGGCTGGTGCGGGTGGTTCTCCACGGGCTCCAGGGACCGATCGAGGTCCGGGGTGAACAATACGATGGCGTTATGCAGCCGTTCGGTCACTTGAGCGATCAGCACGTTGCCGCGGTTCTCACCTACATTCGGCAGGATTGGGGCAACGACGCCTCCGAAGTCACGGAGGAGGAGGTTGCCGCCATTCGCTCCGAGGTCGGCAGCCGGGGCGCCTGGACGGCCGAAGAACTCGAACCGTACGTCGATTGAGCCGTACGGCCATCCTTGTTTTCCCGGCTCGGATGGCCTAAGCTGGTTTTTATGGCGAAAATAGGATTTTTCGGAGCCGGACGCATGGCCACCGCCATGGTTCAGGGGATGTTGGCGAAAAAACTTTATGCGCCGCGCGATATCATTTGCACGAGCGCGCTCGACAACACCGCCGAGCGGTTGGCGGAAAAGACGGGGATTGCCTTCAGCCTGCACCTGACCGACCTGACCCGCGAAACGTCGGTCCTTGTCCTGGCCATGAAACCCCAGCAACTGGACGAGTTGCCGGCGGAAATCGGGCGGGAGAGTGAGGGCAAACTCGTGGTCTCGATCCTGGCCGGGAAAACCCTGGAGGACCTGCGGGAACGTTTTCCCACCGCCCGTAACCTCGTACGGGTCATGCCCAACACACCCGGCCAGATCGGGGCCGGGATTTCCGGTTTTTCTTCCCTGGAGCCGCTTTCTCCGGAGGATCGCAAAGCGGTGCAGGGGATTCTCGGCTCCCTGGGTGAATGGGTGGAACTCCCTGAGGACCAACTCGACGCGGTTACGGGCCTGAGCGGCAGCGGGCCGGCTTACGTTTTCGAGTTTATCGCCGCCCTGCGGGACGCCGGCGTCGCCGAGGGCCTGGAGGAATCGGTGGCGGAACGGCTTGCCCTGGCCACCGTGCACGGCGCCGCCCGACTGGTTGTCGAGACCGGGGAGAAACCGGAGGACCTTCGGGACCGGGTCACCTCTCCCGGCGGCACCACCCTGGCCGGCCTGGAGGCGTTGCGGGCGGGCGGCTTCAGGGACCTGATACGCCAAACCGTTCGCGCGGCCACCGTGCGTTCGAAGGAACTCGCCTCCTGAGACCGGTCCCGGCGGCAGGGGCACCGGTTTCGGTTTGTCTCCCGAATCCCGGTTGACAGGACGGCGCCGGCCGTATTTTAAGACTCCTTGACGGGTGCTTTCTCCCGTCGTTTCGCCTGACTTACGTTATGCATGTATTGCTGATCGCCCTCCTGGCGGGAATCGGATTTATCGTTGCCTACCACACCTACGGTCGTTGGCTGGGGCGCAAGGTTTTCCGGCTTTCCGCCGAAGCTGTCTGTCCGTCGGAAAAGCTGCGCGACGACGTCGACTACGTCCCCAGCAAAACCAGTATCGTTTTCGGGCACCATTTTACCTCCATCGCGGCCACCGGTCCCATTGTCGGTCCGGCCATCGCCGTTATATGGGGATGGCTGCCGGCTTTGCTCTGGGTGCTTCTCGGATCCATATTTATCGGCGCGGTGCATGATATGGGCAGCCTGGTGGTTTCGCTGCGCAACCGCGGGCAGTCCGTAGGGGATATCGCGGGACGGGTCCTGAATTCCCGGGTGCGGCTGCTTTTCTTTGCCGTGCTTTTCCTCGCCCTGACCATTATCATCGCCATTTTCGGCCTGGTGATCGCGGCGGTCTTTCGCCAGTACCCGGCCGCGATTTTCCCCTGCCTGGTCCAGATTCCCATCGCCATCGGTGTCGGCATCTGGCTCCACCGGCGGGGCGTGAATCTCGTCGTGCCGTCGGCGATCGCCTTGTTCCTCATGTACCTGGCGGTATTTTTTGGCAATGCGAATGTCGACTTCCCGTTCCTGGGCTGGGAAGCCGGGACCTGGGGCCTCGGGGCGATCAACCAGTGGTTCGCCACCTGGCCCACTATCGTCTGGGTTGCCGTCCTCCTGGTCTATTCCTACATCGCCAGCGTCATTCCCGTCTGGGTGCTGCTGCAGCCCCGTGATTACATCAATGCCCTGCAGTTGGTCTCCGCCCTGGGCCTGGTGATGCTGGGACTGGTGGCGGCGGCGGTTTTCGGTGGCGCTCCGCTGGACGGCGAGAGCGCCCGCCAGCCGCTGGCCCTGAGCGCGCCCGCCGTGCAGTGGAACCCGGCCGGCGCGCCGCTCATATTTCCCTTTCTCTTTATCACCATCGCCTGCGGGGCCATTTCGGGGTTTCATTGCCTGGTCAGTTCCGGCACCAGCAGCAAGCAGCTTAAAAAAGAAACCGATGCCCAGGTCGTGGGTTACGGGGCCATGTTGACCGAAGCCTTCCTTGCGACCCTGGTGATCCTCGCCTGTGTGGCCGGTCTCGGTCTCGGTATCACCACCGCCGGCGGTGTGGTGCTCACGGGTGCGGAAGCCTGGGAGGCCCGCTACGCCTCCTGGGGCGCCGCCGGCGGCCTGGCGGCGACGGTGGGGGCGTTTGTTGACGGTTCGGCCAACTTCCTCGCCGCCCTGGGTGTGCCCCTGGCGGCGGCCACCGCCCTGATGGGGGTGTTCGTGGCGTCGTTCGCCGCCACCACTCTGGACACCGCCACCCGCCTGCAACGTTACGTGATCCAGGAACTGGCGGCGGCCCTGGGCGGACGCCGCGCCGGCCGGGGCGCTTCCCCCGCCGCCGCCGGAGCCGTCTTGCAAAGCACGGGATTCCCGCCGTTCGATTGGATGGGCAATCGTTACGTCGCCACCCTGGTGGCGGTCCTGGTGGCCGGCGCCATGGCCTCCCTGCCCGGTCCCGGGGCCGAGTCCTGGACCCTGGCCACGGCCGGGGGAGGCGGACTCATTCTCTGGCCCATGTTCGGCGCCGTCAACCAGCTCATGGGCGGACTGGCTTTCCTTGTAATCGCCTTCTGGCTCTGGCGCCGTGGTCGCCCCATATTTTTCATCGTTATCCCTCTGGTCTTCATGCTCATCATGCCGGCTTGGGCCATGGTCTGGCAGATCTTCGTCCAGGCCCCGGGTCAGGAAACCAGTTGGTTGCAGGACGGAAACTGGATCCTGCTCTCCATCGGCCTGCTCACCATCGCCCTCCAGATCTGGATGATGGTCGAAGCCATCAGGCTCTTCCCCCGCGTCAAAGGCGTCGTCGAGGAACAGACCTGGAAAGTCGGCTCCCCGGCCGAAGCGGCCTCAAAATGAAAAAACGCTTGAACCGAAAAAGTTTTCTGCAAGGTTGATAGGAGTAGGCTTTTGCCTATTGTCAGGGTTTCCAAGTCGGTGAGGTAGCCAAGTGGTAAGGCCGGAGTCTGCAAAACTCCTATACGCGGGTTCGATTCCCGCCCTCACCTCCGTTGAATTCTATCCCGCTCCATTAAGCCAATCTGCTGAAATGAGCGGGCTTTATTGTGTCCCAAACACTGACAATCACTGACACGATCCTTCTATGTTCAAGGAAATTTACCGATATTCAAAACGGCTGACTTTTCCTTCCTTTAACCTCGAATCCGAGGTCCGGCCCTTTGAGGTTTCCGGTCACGGCGTTCAATCCCCTTCGGCGCCGAAAGCGATT
>PXDC01000510.1 GCA_003565135.1 Verrucomicrobiota bacterium | reverse complement strand
TGTGCTGACCAATAACGAAACCGCCGGTCCCCTCGAAGTGCTTCTGGCCGAGCTGAAGGACAAGGGACAGATTATTACCGTCGGCACGCCCACCGCGGGAAAAACCGGCTCCTTCCGCCGGGTGTGGGAAACGCCCTCCCTTTACGTGCTCAGCGGCGAACTGCGGCCCGCTTCGGGTGAATCGCTCCTCGAAGACGGCTTTATTCCGGCCGTCCGCCTCGACGTACCCGCCGGGAAGGACCGCGAAGCCTACCTCGCGATGGAAGAGGGAGAATCCCTAAAGGCCCTGATTCAGGCCGAGAACGACACCGGCGACCCACCCCCGCACGCCGGGAGCCTGGACAGCCTTATCGCCCGCGATGAAGAGCGCCGGGCGGACGACGAGGACGGGACCGTCGACACCATCCTCCAGCGTGCCTATTTCATTGCCGTTGCCCTGCGATCCATGGGAAAGATCGCTTCTCCCTGACCTGAAAGACGCCCACCGATGCCAGCGAGCGACGGAAAAATCCTTTTTGTCTGCACGGCCAATATTTGCCGCAGCCCGATGGCGCAGAAACTCCTGGAGCACGCGCTGCGGAAAGAGCCCCCGCCACTGGGATCCCTGGAGATTCGCTCCGCGGGAGTAGCGGCCTACCCCGGGGACCGGGCCTCGGAAAATGCCGTGCGAGCCCTGAAAAAGGTCGGCATCAGCCTCGACGACCACCGCAGCCAGCCGGTCACCGGCGCGCTGCTGGCGGAGTCACTGGCGGTATTCTGCATGACCGAGAACCACCGGCAGTTGCTCAACGCCCAGTTCTCCAGTCTTCCCGACCACCTCCACCTGATGCGCGAGTTTTTGCCCGAGAGCGCCGAACAGGAAATCCCCGACCCCTTCGGGGCCAACCTGGAGGCTTACGAGGCGTGCCGGGACAGCATGGTGGAGGCGATTCCGTCGATTGTTAAATTCCTCAAGACCCTGATCTGAGGGACGGGTGGCCCGGCGATGGTGCCAACAAAGTTAAGAGCCTCCTTAAAAGGCATTTACATGATTCAAAACCCGCTCCCCGGCGCCCTCCGGCAAAAAATACCCTTTACCTTCGATCCGATTTCCCGGAAGGTGGTTCCTTTGACGATCTATGACGGTTGCAACTCATTCAACACTCTCACCCGCCGCACTGTCGGAGCTGGATCCGGATATTTTCTCCGCGATCCAGGCCGAGTGCGAACGGCAACAAAATCACATCGAGCTCATCGCGTCGGAGAATTTCACCCTCCCGGCGGTGATGGCGGCCCAGGGAAGCGTCCTGACCAACAAGTACGCCGAAGGTTACCCCGGTAAGCGCTGGTACGGCGGCTGCGAGCACGTCGATGTCGTGGAACGGCTCGCCATCGCACGGGCCAAGGCGCTGTTCGGGGCCGAGCACGCCAACGTTCAGCCCCATTCCGGGAGCCAGGCCAACACCGCCGTGTACCTGTCCGTGCTCAAACCGGGTGCCAAAATTCTCACCATGGACCTGAGTCACGGCGGCCACCTCACCCACGGCCATCCCATGAACTTCAGCGGCCAGCTTTTCCAGGTGGTGAATTACGGGGTATCCAAGGACGACGAACGGATCAACTACGACGAAATCGCGGAAGTGGCGGCCCGGGAGAAGCCGGCCATGATCACGGTTGGCGCCTCGGCTTATTCCCGCGTGATCGACTTCGAACGCATGGGGCAAATCGCGCGGGACTGCGGCGCCTACCTCCTGGCCGACATCGCCCACATCGCCGGCCTCGTCGCGGCCGGGGTCCACCCCTCGCCCGTACCGCACGCCGATTTTGTGACCACAACGACGCACAAAACCCTGCGCGGCCCGCGCGGAGGGTTGATCCTGTGTCCGAAAAAGCACGCCAAAGCCGTTGATTCCACGGTATTTCCCGGAATCCAGGGAGGCCCGCTCATGCACGTCATCGCGGCCAAGGCGGTGTGTTTCGGCGAGGCGGCGAAGCCGGCCTTCCGAAACTACCAGGAACAAGTCGTGGCCAACGCCCGGACCCTGGCCGGCGCCATGGAGGCCCACGGCTTTCGCGTGGTCAGTGGCGGGACCGACAATCACCTGATGTTGATAGACTTGAGGGACAAGGCCGCCGATCTGACCGGGAAACAGGCCCAGGAGGGCCTCGACCGGGCCCACATCACCTGCAACAAAAACACCATTCCCTTCGAAACCCGCAGCCCGTTCCAGGCCAGCGGCATCCGCCTGGGAACCCCCGCGGTCACCTCCCGCGGCATGGGGGAAGCGGAGATGAAGGAAATTGCCGAAGCAATCGATCTTGTTCTCAGTCAACCGGATTCAACGGAAGCGGTGTCCGCGGCCAAAGAGAAGGCCCTCTCACTCTGCCAAAGATTTCCCCTTCCTTACAAATTTTAAACTTGCGCGCCCAAATTAATGTGGCAACCTCGGAGCTTAGTTACTGTCTTACCCGTTGAGACCGGCGGGGGATGTTTACTGTTCTTAGCGCGATAAACCGTGCAGGCCAGGGCTCCTAAGTTATAGAGATTATCCAAGACCAAAAACGAGCGAACTGAAAACAACTTACCGAAAACGAAAAACCGATAATACAAGCATAGTAAAACCAACAAACTCAATCCGAAACCGTATATGAAAACGCATCCCAAAAAGGGCTTCACCCTGATCGAGCTCCTAACTGTTATCGCGATCATTGGCATTCTCGCCTCGATCCTCATCCCGACTGTGAGCAAGGTCCGGGAGACTGCCCGTCGCACGGTCGACAGCAGCAACCTGAGACAGATCGGTCAGGCATCCCTTATCTTCGCCAACGACAACCGCGACCGCCTGCCGGGTGAAAACACCCAGATCTTCGACAACCAATCGGTTGACGATCTCTGGCTGTACGCGGCCGCGCTCGCT
Source organism: Verrucomicrobiota bacterium (assembly GCA_003565135.1). GTDB lineage: Bacteria > Verrucomicrobiota > Verrucomicrobiia > Opitutales > T3Sed10-336 > PXDC01. Next base: position 5,147 of record PXDC01000510.1, on the reverse strand, counting down.
CTCGGCGGCGGGCTGAACGACGCCAACCTCTGGATCTCCGGCAGCGACGGCACAGGCAACCTTCCCGGAAGTCCCTCGACCATCCTGAACACCAACCGCGACGGCTTCAACACCACCGCCAACCCCGGACCGCAGTTCAACGGCGCCGATCTCAGTTTTGCCGTCGTCGGCAACTCGAACACCGGCATGCCGTCGACCACGCCGGTCGCTTTCACCCGAGGGCTCAACCCGGGCGGTGAGTGGAACAACAACAGCGTCTACCGCGGCGACGGCGGCCACATCGTGTTCCTCGGCGGCAACGTCCGCTGGTACCGCGACATCCAGGACAACAACCGCCTGGTCGGCCTCGACGGTGAGCGGACCGAGAACATCCTCGACACCCTGCAGACCACCCATGAAGTCTGGGCCCAGGGCCAGGGCGACAATCTGGACGGCCAAAGCGGCACCCAGTAATCGATCGCACAACCTTCTCAAAAGGCCCGGGGGACATTTCCCCGGGCCTTTTTTTTGTGCCTCGCGGAGGGCTCACCGGCGACGACCCCGCAGAGCGGGAACGCATCCCATCCCCGGAAAACCGACCTGAATCTTTCCATCGCACCGACAACGGCGTTGAAAAAAAACCGATCTGCCGTTTCCTTCCCATCATGTCCAACGCGCCCGCGCCCACCTACATCATCGGCCACAAGAATCCGGACGCGGATTCCATCTGTTCGGCCATTGCCTACGCCGATTTCAAACAGCAACGGGAGGCGGGCGACTACCTGGCGGCCCGCTGCGGCAACTCCAACGCACGTATCGACACCATACTCGACCGGTTCGGCATGGCCCTGCCCCCCTTTATCGGCGACGTGACACCCCGGATTCGCGACATCATGGTGCGCGACGTGATCAAAGTGAAACGGGGGGCCACCTGCGCGGACGCCCTGGAACTGATCGACACGCACGACATTCGCATCCTGCCGGTGGTCGACGCGGAAGACCGGCTCACCGGAACCGTATCGGTATTCCAGCTCGGCAAGTACTTCCTGCCCAAAATGCGCGAGCCCAAGGAAATGCGCCGGGTTCAATCGACCTCGGTGCGGGCCATCATCGAATCCCTCAAGGCCCGCGTTCTCCATACCTGCCGGGAGGATCGCCGGGAGGATCTGTTTGTGCGGGTCGGCGCCATGGACATCCGATCCTTCGGCAGTTTTTCCGAAACCGAATCCATTCCCCCGCAGAAAAGCATCATCGTGGTGGGCGACCGCCGCGATATCCAGGAGCATTCGATACGCATGGGGGTGCGACTCCTCGTCATCACCGGCAATCTGAATGTGGAGGAGGACATCGTTCGCCTGGCCCGCGACGCGGGAACCTCGCTGATCGTGAGTCCCTACGACTCGGCCACCACCGCCTGGAGCATCCGTTGCGCTTCGACCCTGGACACCCTGGTGGAGGACGATCCCGCCCGTTTCGGCCCGGAGGAAAATCTCCGCGATATTCGAAAGCGCATCACCAGCCTCAACGCGGCCGCCTTCATGGTCACCGACGAAGCCGGGGCGCTCCTGGGCATCTTCACCAAAACCGATATCCTGAAACCGGTGCGGACGCGTCTCATCCTCGTCGATCACAACGAACTGAGTCAGGCGGTCACGGGGGCGGCCGAGGTCAATATCGTCGAGATCGTCGACCACCACCGGCTGGGCAACCTCCACACCCAGCAACCCATTCTCTTTCTGAACGAACCGGTCGGTTCCACCTGCACCATCATCGCCGACCTCTACCGGCGGGAGGGACTCACCCCGTCGCCCACTATCGCCGGGGTCATGATGGGCGGCATCATCTCCGACACCTTGAACCTCAACAGTCCCACCGCCACGGCAAAAGACCGCCGTACCCTCGAGTGGCTCGCCGGGATCGCGGGTGTCGCGGCCGACACCCTGGCCGATCTCATATTCAGCTCCGGATCGGTCATCCTGAGTCACGCGCCCGGGGAAATCATCCGCAGCGACTTCAAGATCTACGAGGAGGCGGAGCGCCGGTTTTCCGTTTCCCAGGTGGAGGAACTCGGATTCGACAATTTCTGGGAAAAATCGGATGACCTGCTGCAGGCACTGGCGGCGATGCGAAAGGAGGAAGGATTATATTTCACGTCCCTCCTCGTGACCGATATCAACAGCCAGGACTCCCTCCTCCTGATCCGCGGTGATCCCTCGTTCATCCAGCAGATCCCCTACCCCGCGGTGGAGAAAGGTGAAATTTTCGAACTCAAAGGCGTGGTAAGCCGGAAAAAACAGCTGATTCCGTTCATAACCGGGCTGCTGCAAAACATACCGCCGGACGAAGCACGGGCCAAAACGGCATCGCCGTGAAGGGCAACGCCCGTCCTTCCCCCGGCCGCCAAAAGGGGCGGCAAATGTTAATCACGGGAAACTTTCTGCTTAACATTTCGTCTCCCCCGTCCTAAAACCGGTCTTCTTTATGGCGGCAACCGAATCCGGAAAACCCACCGAATCCGACCTGACGAGGTGGGATCGCGACCACGCGTGGCACCCCTTTTCCCAAATGCAGGAATACCTGCAGTTTCCTCCCCTGCACATCGCATCGGGGGAAGGATGCTGGCTCACCGACACCCGCGGCCGCCGCTACCTCGACGCCACGGCCTCGATCTGGACCAATACCCACGGGCACAACGACCCGGACCTCAACGCCGCGATCACGGAGCAGCTGGGAAAAGTCGCGCACTCCACGCTCCTCGGGCTGAGCCATCCCGTGGGCGCCGAACTGGCGCACAAACTGGCCGACATCACCCCCGGTGACCTCACCCGCACCTTTTTCAGTGATACCGGGGCCAACGCGGTGGAGATCGCCCTCAAGCTGTCCCTCCAGTACTGGCAGCTCAAGGGCGCGCCGGAAAAGAATCGGGTCATCGGCCTGCGCGACGCCTACCACGGCGACACCGTGGCCGCCATGGCGGTGGGTGACTCCCGGACCTTCCACCGCCGCTTTCGGCCGTGGTTCTTCCCCACCATCAAGTCACCCCGACCGGAGTGCGAGGAATGGGCCGGCACGGTCCATCACGCCGACGACCGGTGGGCCCTGCACATCCTGCGCAAACTCCTGGAAAAACAGGCGGACAAAGTCGCCGCCTTCATTCTCGAGCCCTCGGTCATGGGTGCCGCCGGGATGCGCCTGCAACCGCCGGGATTCCTCGCGCGGGCGGCCGCACTCTGCCGCGAGCACGACGTTCACCTCATCCTGGACGAAGTCTTCACCGGTTTCGGCCGCACCGGACCGATGCTGGTCTGCGGGGAGGAAGGCGTCACCCCCGATTTTCTCTGCCTGGCCAAAGGGCTCAGCGGCGGCTACCTGCCCCTCGCCGCGACCCTTGTGCGGGAGCCGATATACGAAGCCTTTCTGGGGCCTTTCGAAAGTTTCCGGGCGTTTTTTCACGGTCACACCTTCACCGGCAATCCGCTGGGAGCGGCGGTTTCTCTGGCCAACATCCGAAAGCTGGAACCGATGATCGCCTCCGGCGCCCTGAGCGCCAAAGGGGAGTATTTCGGCCGGCGTATCGCCGATCGCTTCCAGGACCATCCCCAGGTCGCGTCTATCCGGCAGCGCGGCCTGTGCGCCGCCATCGATCTCGTGGAAGACAACCGTACGGGAACCTCCTTTCCCGTACCGGAGCGGTTCGGTCTGCGCGTCGCCCGACAGGCCCGCGACCACGGACTGCTGCTCCGCCCGATCCACGACACCCTTCTCCTGGTTCCTCCCCTTTCCATATCCGGGGAGGAAATCGATTTGCTGACGGAACGAACGCTCGAGGCCCTGAATCAAACCCTCGCCGCCCGCCATGCTCCCGTTTGACCGGTGCCTTCAACATAGTTCCGACCCCGCACCGACACAGCCAATCTCAAACACTCGACCCACAACCACAAAGAACCCATGACAACACGGCACACACTCGAACAAATCCGGGAGATCTACCACCTTCCCTTTACCACGCTGATCCACCGGGCCCAGGAGGTGCACCAGAAGCACCAGGACCCGAGCGGCGTGCAGCTCTGCACCCTGCAGTCGATCAAAACCGGGAAGTGTCCCGAAAACTGCAAATACTGTCCCCAATCCGCCCACTACGACACACCCGTCGACGCGGAACCGCTCATGGATGTCGAGGAGATCACGTCCAAAGCGGTCGAAGCCAAGTCGGGAGGAGCGTCCCGCTTTTGTATGGGCGCCGCCTGGCGCGACGTGCGGGACGGTGCGAAATTCGATTCGGTCCTGCGGACCGTGCGCGAAGTTTCCAACCTGGGCCTGGAAGTCTGCTGCACCATGGGCATGCTCCGGGAGGACCAGGCCATGCGGCTGAAAGAAGCCGGTTGCACCGTCTACAACCACAATCTGGATACATCGAGGGAATTTTATCCGGAAATCATCACCACCCGCACCTACGACGACCGCCTGCAAACGCTGCGCAACGTGCGCAACGCGGGCCTCGAAGTGTGCGCCGGCGGAATCCTCGGCATGGGCGAAACCACCGACGATCGTCTGCGCCTGCTCAAGGAACTCGCCGATCTCGATCCCCACCCCGAATCCGTGCCGATCAACGCCCTGGTCCCGGTCCCGGGAACCCCCCTCGAAAACGAAGAACCGGTGTCCTCTTTTGATTTTGTCCGCATCGTCGCCACGGCCCGCATTCTCATGCCCCGCAGCATCGTCCGCCTCTCGGCCGGACGCACGGCCATGAATGCGGAGGCGCAGGCGCTCTGTTTTCTGGCCGGGGCCAACAGCATCTTCCTGGGCGAAAAACTCCTGACCACGCCGAACCCGGAAAAATCGGAGGATTTCCGGCTGCTCGAGGAACTCGGCCTGCACCCGCTCGACCCCGCCGAGGCCCGGCAGTATCACCGCGGCAACGGGGCGGTCGCTTCGGCGGTCTCGTAAGCAAGTGTGGGTCACAGGGATGGGTTACCCGTTACCGGCAGCCGTGCGCTCGAGCATCGGGTATCGCCCTCCTCCCGGCTGTCACACCGGGCCTCGTCGGGAGCAACCCTCCCGTTACCCAAGCTAAGAACGGAATGACCCATCACCAGTCACGAATCACCAGTCACCGATCACGAATCACCGATCACCAGTCACCGATCACGAATCACCGATCACGAATC
>PXDC01000485.1 GCA_003565135.1 Verrucomicrobiota bacterium | reverse complement strand
CGACACCGGTCAGCGCGCTTATTCACGCCGCCACCATGGTCACGGGGGGAGTTTACCTTATCGTTCGAACCAATGTTCTCTTCGAACTCGCCCCGCAGGCGATGCTGGTCGTGGGGATAGTCGGTGCGGCAACCTTGCTTGTCGCGGGCTTCTCCGCCCTGGTGCAAAGCGACATCAAACGCGTCCTCGCCTACTCCACCATCAGCCAGCTCGGCTATATGTTCCTCGCTATGGGAGTGGGCGCCTGGTCTGCAGCCATGTTTCACCTCATGACCCACGCCTTTTTCAAGGCCCTTCTATTCCTCTCCGCCGGCGCGCTGATCCTGTCGTTGCACCACGAACAAAACCTTTTCCGTATGGGCGGCCTCCGCCGGAAGCTGCCCCTGGTCTTCTGGACGTTCCTCATCGGTGCGGTCTCACTTGCGGCACTTCCGCTGGTCGGATCGGGATTCTACAGCAAGGAGAAAATCCTCTGGGAAGTCTGGATTTCCCCTTACGGTGGGACCGGTGTCTGGGCAGCCGCCATGGCCGGCGCCATCATCACCGCCCTTTACACCTTTCGCATGGTTTTCCTCGCCTTCTTCGGGGAACCCAAAACCGAAGTTTCCCACCGGCCGGGCGTCCGGATCGCCGCGGTCCTTGTCGTTTTGGCCGTTCTCTCCACGGTCGCAGGTTTCCTCGAGTTGCCGCACACCTTCGCCCACCTCACATTGTTTTCCGATTTCCTGAAACCGGCCATCGCTACGGATATCACCTTCCCCGCCGGTACCGACGCCGAGCTGTGGCTGTTGCTGGGCATGGCTTCCGGGCTTGTCGTGTTGGGTGTGGTTACTGCCTGGGTATTTTATCTCAGGCAGCCCCAACGCACCGAGCTGTTTGTCGAGAGCCTGTTCGGCGCCCTGCTCCACCGGTTCTGCCTGGCCGGTTGGGGATTTGACCGGCTCTACGATAATCTCATCGTCAAACCGTTCACGTTCGCCGCCCGGATCAACCGGAGCGATATCGTGGATTACATCTACGCGGTCGTCGCAGGAACCGCCCGCGCGCTGCACGTCATCCTCAGCGAAACCCAGACCGGACGCTTTCGCTGGTACGCACTTGTCCTCGCGGCGGGGACACTGGCTCTTCTCCTCATCGCATTCTCGTCATGATGCTACCATTGCTCCTCGCAATTCCCCTCGTTGGCGGCCTCGCGGCATGGATCGCAGGCCTCCGTTCCGCCACCGCGCCCCGGTGGATCGCCCTTGTCGCGACCACCATCCCTCTTGTCATCGCCCTTCCGCTCTGGGCCGCCCATCCGGGCGACTCATGGATCGCTGCTTTTGAAGCTCCATGGATTCCCGCGGCCGGAATAGAGATCTATCTGGCCATCGACGGACTCGGTATCCTCATGATCCTGCTTACTTTTTTCCTCGGCATCGTCTCCGTCCTCGTTTCCTGGAGCTCCATCAAGAAACGAACCGGATTTTACTATTTCAACCTGCTTCTCATCCTGGCCGGGACCGCCGGCGTCTTCACCTCACTCGATCTCTTTCTCTTCTTTTTCTGCTGGGAACTGATGGTTCTTCCCATGTATTTTATTATCGGGATCTGGGGACACGAAAACCGGAATTATGCGGCCATCAAGTTCTTTCTTTTTACCCAGGCCAGCGGCCTGCTCCTGCTCATTGCCATCCTCGGGCTGCATTTTGCCCACGCCGCGGAAACCGGGATCCATACCTTCCGTTACGAAGCCCTGCTGGATACCGAACTTTCCCCGGGTTTGGGGATGGGATTGATGCTCGGTTTCTTCGTCGCATTCGCCGTAAAACTGCCCGCCTTTCCTTTCCACACCTGGTTGGCCGATGCCCACACCGAGGCACCCACCGCCGGCAGCGTGATTCTCGCCGGCCTCCTTCTGAAAACCGCGGGCTATGGACTGATCCGTTTCACCGTTCCTTTATTCCCCGAAGCCGCGGCCACCTTTGCCCCCCTGGCAATGACCCTGGGGGTCATCGGGATTCTTTACGGCGCAAAACTCGCTTTTGCCCAACACGACCTGAAACGCCTGATCGCCTATACCAGTATCAGCCACATGGGGTTTGTTCTGGTCGGCGTTTTCGCATGGAATACCTGGGCGCTCCAGGGGGTGGTTCTCCAAATGATCGCCCACGGGTTGAGCACCGGCGCCCTCTTCATTCTGGCGGGAGGCATTCAGGAGCGGTTGCATACCCGCGACATGAACCGGATGGGCGGTTTCTGGCGGGATGCACCCCGCATGGCCGCTCTCGCACTGTTCTTCGCCATGGCATCACTCGGTCTGCCCGGCCTCGGAAACTTCGCAGGCGAATTCCTGATTCTTCTCGGCAGCTTCCAGGCCAGCGTGGTGACCACTGTTTTTGCCGCCCTCGGCATCGTCGGAGCTACCGTTTACTCCCTCTGGATCATCCAGCGGGTTTTCCACGGCCCCCCCCCTGTATCGCCCAGGCTCCCCGATCTCTCCCTGCGCGAACTCGTTGTCCTGGCGACACTGGCCGCAGGTCTTCTCGCACTCGGCCTTTACCCGCGTCCCGTTATGCAAACAGCCCAGCCCGTCATTTCCATCATCCAGAATACGGCCGGTTCGGCATCCGTCGCCTCCCATATGCTTCCCATGGAACCACCGCGGGAAGCAGCCACCGTCGCAAATGCCCCTTCCGTTTTTTCCCAGTATCCCGCAATCGATTCTCCACGGAGCCCCCCGTTCCTACTCGGCGCGCGGATGGACGCCGCCGGGCCTACCGCAACTCCGGACCCGTCGTTCGAACCATGACCCTTCAAGACCTCCAGGCGATTCTTCCCCTCATTGTTGTCGCGGCCACGGCCGTTACGGTCATGCTGGTCATCTCGTTTTATCGCAACCAAACGGTATCCGCGATGCTTACCCTGTCCGGACTCCTGATGGCAGGGGCCTGCCTTTCCATCAACTGGGGCTCCGCTCCCTACAAGGTGGACCCCCTGCTGAGGATTGACGGATTCGCAAACTTTTATATCGGCTTCCTTCTCGTCGCCTCGTTTGTCGTGACTGTGCTCTCACACAGCTACCTCGAGAAGTACCGCATGGAACGCGGGGAGTTCTACGTCCTGCTCCTCCTTTCGGTACTGGGGGCACTGACCCTTGCCGCCGCCGATCACTTTGTGACCTTCTTCCTGGGCCTCGAGCTGCTTTCCGTGTCTTTGTACGTCATGGTCGGATACATCTTCACCAAAGAGAAAGCGCTGGAAGCCGCCGTCAAATACCTGTTTCTCGCGGCTGCCACATCCGCCTTTCTTCTCTTTGGCATGGCGCTGTTTTATGCCGAACTCGGCACCATGGAGTTTTCCTCTATTGCCGCACGTCTCCAGGACGACGCCCCCATTCGCTCGGCCTACATAACAGCGGGCACCATCCTCATTATTGCCGGAGCCGCCTTCAAACTTTCGGTCGTGCCCTTTCACATGTGGACGCCCGATATTTACCAGGGTGCTCCGGCCCCCGTTACCGCGTTTCTCGCCACGGTTTCCAAGGGATGCGTCGTCGCCGTCCTTCTTCGTTTTTTTTCCGCAATCGACCTGCAGGCCTATTCCGGTATCTTTAACGCCCTGGCTGCCGTTACGGCCGCCTCCATGCTCGCCGGCAATCTTCTCGCCCTCCTCCAGGACAACATCAAGCGCATCCTCGCCTACTCTTCCATCGCTCATTTCGGGTATCTTCTGGTCGCATTCCTGTCCGGCGGCGACGCGGGCGCTGCCGCCGCCACATTCTACCTCGTCACCTATTTTGCCGCAACGCTCGTCGCCTTTGGTACCATCGGGTACCTTTCCCCCACCGACCAGGAAGCCGACACTATCGAGGATTATCGCGGATTATTCTGGCGCCGTCCGGGTCCCGCCATTCTCCTCGGGATCGCGATTTTTTCACTGCTGGGCCTGCCGTTGACGGCCGGATTCATGGGGAAGTTCTTCGTGGTCGGCGCCGGCACCGGGGCCGAACTCTGGGCCCTTCTCATCATTCTTGCCGCCTCCAGCGCAACCGGCCTGTATTATTACCTCCGGATTGTCATTGCTATGTACACAATCGGCGACGACGCGGAAATTCACCGGCAGAAAACCGCTCCGCCGCCCTTCGCCGCCAGCGTGGGCACCACTCTCGCCGTGCTCGCAATCTTCGCGATCGCGGTGGGTGTTTACCCCGAACCCGTCATAAGCCTGGTCAACACCGCTACGGAAAGCCTCGAAGCATTCGTCCAGACCGATGTCACGCCCGAACCGACGCAAGCAGGCCAATAAGGTGGTTGGGGTTCCCGCCAGGCCGACGGAAACGGGAGAACGCGGTTTGGCCGGCAATCAATACAGCCCCCGGTGGAGATTCGCCGCACCCATGAGGCCGGATTACCCCTTTTTTAACCCGGGTTCGGCAGGTTAGATGGCGAATCGGGCTTTTTTCGCCAATTGGGCAAAACAGAGCCCGATGAGCAGAGCCGTGGGCCCGTGGGCATCGACGGGGACGCCTGCCCTCACAAACCGGCGGAACCCGGGAAATTCGACATGACCCAGTCCCCGCCCAAGCTGACGCAAAAAGCGCCGTCCGGATTGTCCGAACGGCGCTTGCGTAAAAAAGATGCGGTAACCGGTTAGCGGTAATCCGAACGTCCACCGCGATGGCCGCCGCCACCGAAGGACTTACGTCCTCCACCGCCGCCGCCGCCGCCAAATGAACGACCGCCGCCGCCGCCGCCGCGCTCCTCACGCGGACGAGCCTCATTCACCACCAGCTTGCGTCCCTCCAATTCGCTTTCGTGAAGGGCCTCGACAGCCTTAATGGCCTGAGACTTTTCCGTCAAAGTCACAAACGCAAAACCGCGCGGGCGCTGCGTTTCACGGTCCGTCACAATGTGAATATCATCAATCGGGCCGTAGGGTTCGAAAACTTCCTCTATATCTTCCCGGGTAGCACTAAATGGCAGATTGCCTACATATAACTTCATAATCGATCGCAGAGAATTTGTCTTCAACTTTTAGCTGCGCCCTCTGCCTACGAATCTCGGAATCTCACCATCTATACACCGTGTATAGACGAAACCGCATGGTTTCTCGGAAGTAGAACGGACAAACCTCTTAACGGCTGAAACAATGCAGGAAGCCGCGGGAAAGGCAAGAAAATATGCTATTTTTAAGGTTTCGGACCGCATCCCCCCTATCCCGAATGGCACTAGGTTAAGCCCTCCATCGGGATCGGAATCGCTATCGGGATCGGGATCGAGGTTTCTGTAAGCCGTGTTTTATCAGGCTTTTCGATAGCGATCCCGCTTTCGATAGCGATGCCGAACTTTCAACGAGAAGCCTCTTAACCGAGCCGCATCCCCCCCTATCCCGGGCTCAATTCTCGTCGGGATCCGCGTCCGAATCCAATGCCTCCTGCGCATCGCTCAGGGCTTCGTCGAGTTCTTCACCGGCTTCGGAAAGCGATTCCTGCACCTCGTCCCAGTTCTCGGCCGTCGCCTCGCGCACCCGCCCGAGGCGTTCGACAAAGCGATCGCGGGCCGTCGCCAACTCCTCCTTGGCCTGCTCGTAGTGCTCCGAGACCTCGTCTCCCGCTTCTTCGGCCCGCGACTGCAAGGCCTCGATTTCCTCGTCGTAGCCCTCCCGCAGGGCTTCCATTTCGCTCAGCAGCTCATCCCTTGCGTCCTCGGTAAACTCAATTGCTTCGTCAACCTGTTCGCGGGCTTCGTCCCGCAAGTCCCTCATGTCATCACTCGTATCGGACTCGTCCTCGACGGAGCATCCCGTCAGGAGCACTCCGAAAACCAACACACCGACGGCGAATACGTAGAATTTTTCCTTCATTGCTTCCTCCCTGATTTCACGTTTTTCCGAAACAGACAGGCTACAGTCTGATTCGGGGATCCGCGGATGTAAACCCCTTTCCGCCGGTCCGGAAATTCAGTGCCAAAAGCCGTCGCTCCTGCCGGCACATTCACCGGCTTGGGATAAGTTTTAGCGTTTTTTAAGGTATTTCCCTACATCCTGCAGCGAACGCGTATTAAATACGGCCTCGGCCGTCAGCCAACCCTTGCGGGCGACCGTAACCCCCGCCCGCACATAATCAAAGCCTTTTAACTCGTGGGCATCCGGATTAATACTGGCCAACACCCCCTTGGCCGCCGCCCGCTTCCAGTAACGCCAGTCCATATCCAGGCGGCGCGGATGCGCGTTGATTTCGAGAATAACGCCATTGGCGGCCGCGGCATCAATAATTTTCAGATGATCCACCCGGTAACCTTCACGCGCCAGCAGCAATCGCCCCGTCAAATGTCCCAGCATGGAAACGGAAGGGTGTTCGATCGCACGAATGATCCGCCGGGTCATATCGTCCTCGCTTTGCGTAAAAGCGGAATGAACCGATGCGACCACATAATCGAGTTTCGCCAGCAACCCGTCGTCGAAATCCAGCGTGCCGTCGGGAAGGATATCGCACTCCACCCCGGAAAATACGTGCACGGAAAACCCTCCGGATCGATTGATCTCCCCGATCTGCTCGATTTGCTTCTCCAGCCGCTCCTCGCTCAGGCCGTTGGCCTGAAAACTCGACTTCGAGTGATCGGCTATGCCGAGGTAGTCCCACCCCTTTTCCTGGACTGCCCCAACCATCTCCCGCAAGGTGTTGTGCCCGTCGCTGGCCGAAGTGTGATTATGGAAAACTCCCCGAATATCCTTTTCCTCGACCAAACGCGGGAGCTTCCCCCGTTCGGCCGCCTCAATCTCATCGAGTCCTTCGCGCAGTTCCGGGGGGATGTAGTGAAGGCCGAGAAACCCAAACAGGTCCTTTTCGGTCTCGATTTCCTCCGGGCACGCAACAGTTCCTTTCGATCGTCGCCCTTCCCCCTGTACCTTCGCCCCCCCGCTGACTTCATCGCGGGTCAGGCCCCATTCACTCAAACTGTAACCGCGGGCAATCGCCCGCTGCCTCATCTTCACGTTATGATCCTTCGAACCCGTAAAGTGGTGCAAAGCAAAGGCGAAGCCCTCCTCCGGGACCACCCGGAGATCCGCCTGAAGCCCCCCTTCAAGGCGAACACTCGATTTCGTCTCGCCGTGAGCCGTCACTTCCACAACCCCATCCATGGCGGTAAACCAATCCATGACGGGCCCCGGCTTATTTGACGCAACGATAAAATCGAGATCCCCGACCGTTTCCAGACCTCGTCGCAAGCTGCCGGCGTGTTCCGCCAATTCTACGCCGGGAAGTTCGCGGAGATTTCTGAGAATCGGCTCGGCGATATGGAATGCCTCCCACCAGAGGTGACGGCGCGCGTAGGCCTCCCGGTTTTTTATACCCGATAGTATCTTTTCCTGTGACTTGGCCCCAAAGCCTTCCAGGGTCGCAATTTGGTCATTGCGGCACGCTTCGGCCAGTTCCGGAATTGTCGTGATGCCCAGTTTCCCGTGGATCGCTTTGATCTTCTTTGGCCCCAACCCCGGGATTTCCAGCATCTCGATCAGCCCCGGTGACAGGGAGCTCTTGAGCTCGTCGTAAAACGGGAGCTTCCCGCTCACATAGAGCGTCTCAACTTTTTCAGCCAGGGCGCGCCCGATTCCCGAGACCCGATCCAGCCGCTTTTCCGCGATCAGGGTTGCCAGATCTTCCTCCAGGTTCTCCAACGCCCGGGATCCACTCTGGTAGGCTCGTACCTTAAAGGGATTTGCGCCCTTCAACTCAAGCAATACCCCGATTTCCCGGAGAATTTCAGCAATCTCGCCTTTAGTCATCCCGCACTCACCAGTTAGACCGGCTACGTCCGCACGCGCAATACCAATCACCAGAGAGGAATCTGAATCCCGTCGTTAAGGGAAAAAACGGGGGAACGGGTAAAGCGAAGTCTGAAACCACCCGGTCGACGGTAGCGGCATTGCGGACGAAATCACCCGAAGACATCCCTGCGCAGGTCCCGCAGCGCGCACAAGCCCGCCCACTCGGCCCCGCGCAGCGCCCGCGCCCCGCTGCGCCGGTTCCGGCCGAAACGCTCGCGGTGGCGCCGGTACTCCGTCTCCACGT
>PXDC01000009.1 GCA_003565135.1 Verrucomicrobiota bacterium | reverse complement strand
GGGCGGAGGTGAGGGCGTAGCGCAGAACCATGGGCCCGTGTCCCTTCGCCTGAACGTCGTCCACGGTATAGAGGTTGCCCAGGCTCTTGCTCATTTTTTTCCCCTCCACCATGAGGTGGGCGCAGTGGAACCAGTGGCGGGCGAGGGGTTTGCAGGTGCAGGCTTCGCTCTGGGCGATCTCGTTTTCGTGGTGGGGGAACACCAGGTCAATCCCGCCGCCGTGCAGGTCGAACGTCTCACCCAGGTAGGCCATGCTCATGGCGCTGCACTCCAGGTGCCACCCCGGACGGCCCCTGCCCCAGGGACTGTCCCAGGAGACATCCCCATCCTCTTCCTTGTGCGCCTTCCACAAGGCGAAATCGGCTCCGGAATCGCGCTCGTATTCGTCGGCGTCAATGGGCTCGCCGCCGCCCGGTCCCGCCCGGTCGGTGGTGATCTCCCGCTCCTTCAACCGCGACAGTTTTCCGTAGGCCTCGAATGAGGAGACGCGAAAATAAACCGAGCCTCCTTCCGAGGCGTAGGCATGACCCCGGTCGATGAGGCACTGAATCAAGTCGATTTGCCCGGCGATGTGAGCGGTGGCGGCCGGTTCCACGTGGGGCGGCAGCATGTTGAGAGCGGCGCTGTCCTGGTGAAAACGGTCCGTCCAACGCCGGGTGAATTCGGCGAGCGGAACCCCTTCGGCGCGCGATTCCCGTATCGTCTTGTCGTCGACGTCGGTCAGGTTGCGAACATGGCGCACCCGCATGCCGCCGATTTCCACCGTGCGCCGAAACACGTCCTGAAGCAGGAAGGTCCGCAGATTTCCGATGTGGGCGGGACCGTACACGGTGGGACCGCAGCAGTAAAACCGGAACGTCTTTCCGTCTTCGGGACGGATCTCGCGGGTCGAGCGGGTCAGCGTGTCATAGAGTGTCAGTGGCATGATCGGGTGGTGGCTCCGGATGTGAGCGATTTGCTTTTCTGGATTCCCTTGCGGGGGAAAAGGGTTAAAATCTCCGGCCAATGAGTGAAGAATTCAAGCTGGAATTGACCGTTCGGCCGCGCCGCTTGCGCGCGGCCGCGTCGCGCCGGGCGCTGGTGGAGGAAACCCGGTTGGATCCCGCGGATCTGATCGCCCCCCTTTTTGTTATCGAGGGTGACGGCGAACCGCGTGCGGTCGAATCGATGCCGGGGGTTTTCCGGCTGCCGGTCAGCCACCTGGTGGCCGAGTGCCGGGAGCTTCATGAACTCGGCGTTCCCGCTGTCGCCCTGTTCCCCTCGCTCGACGGGTCCTTAAAGGACGAAGCGGGCACCGCCGCCCTCGACGGGAACGGTCTGGTTCTGCGGGCGGTTCGTGCCGTCAGGAACGAGGTGCCCGGTCTGACCGTGATCACCGACATCGCGCTCGATCCCTACACCACCCACGGGCACGACGGCGTCCTGACGGCGGACGGCGGCGAGGTGGCGAATGACGCGACGGTCGCCGTCCTGGCGGAGATGGCCGTGCTCCACGCTTCGGCCGGGGTCGATCTGGTGGCGCCGTCGGACATGATGGATGGGCGGGTCGGGGCCATTCGTGCCGCGCTCGACCGGGCCGGGTACTCCTCGACCGGGATCCTCGCCTACTCCGCCAAGTTCGCCTCCGCCTTTTACGGACCCTTTCGCGACGCGGTCGGCAGCGCGACCGGAGCGGGCCATCCCCCTCTGGACAAGCGGACCTACCAGCTCAATCCGGCCAATCGCCGCGAGGCTCTGCGGGAGGTTTCGCTGGATGAGGCGGAGGGTGCGGATATCGTCATGGTTAAACCGGCCGGCCCGTATCTCGATATCATCCGGGACGTTCGCAACCATACCGGCCTGCCGGTGGCGGCCTACCAGGTGTCCGGCGAGTACGCCCAGATTCGTGCCGCCGCCGAGCGCGGGTGGCTGGACCCCGGGGCCGGCCGGGACGAATCGCTGCTGGCGATCAAGCGTGCGGGGGCCGATATGATCCTGACTTACTTCGCCAAAGAGGCCGCGACGGCAATGAGCGGTACGGTGTGATTTCCCCGCGTATTCGGTCCGGCGGTCCGCCGTGGAATAGGGGGGGAGGGGCCGCCGTGGGCTGCCCGAGACCTTTCGCCGCCCGGGTTCCCCGCCGGCTTTCCGGTGCCTACCCGGATTTTTTTCGACCCGGGCCGCGAGGTTTCACTTCCTCGCCCCGTTCCTCTTCCTCGTCGTCGAGATCTTCGTCGTCGTCTTCCAAATCGTCCAGGTCTTCCTCTTCCTCGTCCGCCTCGTCCTCGTCTTCCTCGTCGTCCTCGTCCCAGCGCAGGGAATCGTCGTTTTCCAGTTCCTCCTCCTCTTTTTCGTCGATGTCCGGGAAGTCTTCGTTGACTTCTTCTTCGATGCCGCGGCCTTTGGCCTCTCCGTCCTCGTCGGTTTCGTATCCCGCCGGCACATACTCGAGGATGTTTACGATTTCGTTGAACAGGTGAATCGCACTGCCTTCGAGGAAGCTGTTGTTTTGCTCCTCGCGGATTTCCTCCTCGATCTCGTCCAGTGTCAGCTGCTGTTCGAAGTCGATGGTGTCGTTGAGGAGTTTGACGCGGAGACGTGTGATGTGGTCGATGAAATCGGCATAGGGGCCGGTTTCCTCGTCGATGACATTGGGGAGGGCGAAGAGTTGATCTTCGGTGTCGAGCAGCGACTCGTTGGTGCGGACCAGCCGGACCCGTCCCTTGCCCAGGTCTTTCTCGATGCGGAACGGAAAGAAAGCCGGTTTGAGAATGTTGGCATCAAAACCGTAGTCGTTCAACGGTTCGATCAGATCGATGACGTAGCTCATCTGCCTGGGATCGATGATGCTCAGGCCATCGAGATCCCAGTTGACGTCGTCACTGATTTCGTCGACCCACCAGTTGAGATCCTCTCCGAGCCTTACGATGCACCATTCCAGTTGCGGTTTTGATTTTGCCATATAAAAATACGTGTAGTCTGCCAGGGTTCGGTATGCGGTTTCCAGGGCGTCTTTAACCGATGCGTACTACAGCAGGAAAAAAACCCCTAAGGCAGGCAAGTCAACCTGTGAAATGATTAAATTTTAATGAAAGTCTCCGGTTTTGACTGGCGAATGCGGAAATGGGCGGGCAAGCTGCTTGTCATCACTGGAATAAGGGATTCAGGTGGGATTGTCGAAATCGGGCGCGTTCCGGTGATGCCCCAGTGTTTTTAACCGAATTTTGCACCCATGGAACTCTGGTACGACCGAATAATCAAACCGTATCTCTTCCGCCGCGATCCGGAAGAAGCTCACCAGATGGCGGTTCGCTCGATGGCCGCTTTGAGCCGATGCGCCCCTTTGTGCCGGATTCTCGAGCGGTGGAATCGGCTCGGGCGGCGCTTTCCTCCCATTGAACTTTTCGGCCTGCGTTTTCCCAACGCCGTCGGGCTGGCGGCCGGATTCGACAAGAATGCCGTTTGCTGGCCGGCGGCGGCCGCCCTCGGATTCGGGCATGTCGAGATCGGGACCGTAACCGGCCGCCGGCAGCCCGGGAATCCACGGCCCCGGGTGTTCCGGTTTCCGGAAGAGGAGGCGGTGATCAACCGCATGGGTTTCAACAACGAGGGGGCGGAACGGGTCGCCCGACGCCTGGAGAAAAAGAAACGTATCCGGAGGCGTATTCCGGTCGGTGTGAACATCGGAAAATCACGGGTGGTATCGGTTGAGGATGCGGCCGAGGATTACTTGTTTTCGTTTCGTGCCCTGGCGGATTACGCCGACTATATCGCTGTCAATGTCAGCAGTCCCAATACCCCGGACCTGAGGACGCTCCAGGAGGAGCGGCAACTGGCCGATCTCCTGTCCGTGTTGCGCGATGCCAACCGCAAGCGGGTCGAGGAGAGCGGGGCCGCGCGTATCCCGCTTCTGGTCAAGATTTCTCCCGATCTGAGCTTTCGCCAGATCGACGGGGTGGTGGCAACGGTGTCGGACTTCGGGTTCGACGGGATCATTGCCACCAATACGACGCTCGAGCGCCCCGGGCGTTTTGCGGAGATCCACGAGTCGGGAGGGCTGAGCGGCCGGCCGCTGTGCTCCCGGTCCACCGAGATCATCCGTTACATCCATCGCCACACCGGGGGCCGGATGCCCGTTATCGGTGTCGGTGGCATTCACGACCCGGAAGCGGCGGGCGAAAAGATGGATGCCGGTGCGGCCCTCATCCAGGTGTACACCGGCATGGTTTACCGGGGGCCGCTCTTTGCCCGGGACATCGCCCGGGCGGTGTCCCATCGGCAGCGCCGGGATTGGATCTGATCGGGCCGGCGGCCCTTTCTTCCGCTCCGGTCACAGTTCGATCTCCCCGGTAAAGACGGTTGCGGCCGGACCCGTCATGAGGACGTCGTCGACGCTCCCTTCGTCGCTCACGGCAAAGTCGACCGTGAGCACATCGCCGCCCCTGACCTTCACGTGGACCGGCCGGGGAAGCCCGTGAACAAGGTGGGCGACGATGGCGGCCGCGGTCACGCCGGTGCCGCAGGCAAGCGTCTCGTCCTCCACGCCCCGTTCATACGTGCGGATCGCCACCCGGCCGTCCCCGCCGATCGCGGCGAAGTTGGCGTTGGCTCCGCGGGGGGCGAATGCCGGATGAAAGCGGAGCTCGGCGCCTTCCCGGCGGATGTCCACCGCTTCCACATCCGGCACGAAGCGAACCGCGTGCGGCACACCCGTATCGGTGTAGTGCACGGTTGCCGGACCCCTTTCCAGGTTGAGTTCCCGGCCGAGCCGGGTGTCGGCGGGCGGCGTCATCTGGATGGTGTAACGATCCCCGTCGACCGAAGCCGAAAGCGGACCGGCATCGGTCATGAACCGGATCCGGTTCCCGGATCCCAGGCCGCGCGACAGGGCGAAGGCGGTGAAGCAGCGGGCGCCGTTGCCACACATTTCGCCCCGGGAACCGTCGGTATTGTAGTAGATCATGCGTGCGTCCAGACCGGACTCTTCCGGTTTCTCCAGCAGGAGCAAACCGTCGGCGCCGATCCCGAAATGCCGGTGGCAGAGGCGGGCGACTTCGCCGGGTCCGACAGGGTGGCGGCCTTCGAGGTTGTCGATGACCACGAAGTCGTTACCGGCTCCGTGCATTTTAGTGAACTCGATTTTCATGAAAGATACGGCGTCAGCCTTCCGCCTTTTCGTGGTCCTTGCGCGAGCGCACGACCAGGTTTTCGCCTTTGTAATAAGCGATGCTGTGGGTGGGAATCGACTCCATCAGCCACACGTTCGCCCCGACTATCGAGTCCCGCCCGATCCGGGTTTCGCCTCCCAGGATGGTGGCGCCGGCGTAGATGGTGACGTTATCCTCGATGTCGGGATGCCGCTTGATCCCCTTGACCAGTTTTCCGTCGGGACCGACCTTGAACGATTTGGCTCCCAGCGTGACGCCCTGGTACAGTTTGACGTTCGATCCGATGGTGGTCGTCTCCCCGATCACCACCCCGGTCCCGTGATCGATAAAAAAATGGGATCCGATCCGTGCGCCGGGGTGAATGTCGATTCCGGTCTGACGGTGGGCGTATTCGGTCAGCATACGCGGCAGCAGCGGAATTTCGCGCTCGTAGGCCACGCGTGCGATTCGCTGCAGCGAGATCGCCAGGATGCACGGGTAGGCGAGAATGATCTCTTCGTAACTTCGGGCGGCCGGATCGCCCGCGTAGGCGGCCTCCACGTCGGTTTGCAGGAGGCGGCGGATGGTGGGAAAGGCGGCGAGGATGCGTTCCGACTCGTCCGCCCCGCGGCCGTCCCCCGGAGCATCGCCGCTCGAGAGCAGGCATTTTTCCACCTCCCGGGTCAGGGTCCGGTGGACCTGGTTGAGCCGTTCCTCCAGCAGATCGCCGAGGCGTTCCCGGGTGTACTCGTTGTGTTGGAAGAATCCGGGAAACAGCAGGTGGATCAACTCCTCGGCCAGCAGGTCGATCGCTTTCCGGGAAGGCAGGTTCGGTCCGTCCAGGTGATTGATTCCCCCGTCGCTCCGGTAGGATTCGAGAAGCTCTTGCTTGATCTTTTCAAGGGACATGGCGTGCCAGGGAATGGGTGTGTGCGGCGGTGTTTCGGATGCGGGCCGAACGCGCTTGCAGATCATACGGGAAGGCGTGCGGCCTTTGGCCTCGTCCCATTGTTTCCGGAGAAACCTCCTGTCCCCGTCGCGTCCGGGCTGAAACCGTGCGTAAGCCGGACAAAAAAGGGGGGTGCTCAGGAGGGGACTCGAACCCCTACACCTTTCGGCATACGCCCCTCAAGCGTACGTGTCTACCAATTCCACCACCTGAGCTTGAGTGAAAAGGGTTTTAATATGCTTTCCCGCCGTTGCGATGCAACCCCAAATTTTGATTTTAGCCGGGCGACGCACGCATATTTCGTGCTTTCCAGGACCCGTAACCTGTGGGAGACTGTTTTCCGGTTTTCGTGGTTGCCCGGCCGAAACTTGCTTTCCATAGTACCGGAAGGAGAGGGTAGAGATGGATAATCAAGATAGTGACACCCCTGAAAAGAAAACATCCGAAAAGGTGGATCTGACGCAGTTGCGCTCGCTCGACTTCGGACCGAATTGGACCCATGAGTCGCCCGCTCCCCAACGGGCGAGGGAGAGATCCGGCGCCGGGCACGGTGACGACCGGAAGCGCGGCCGTGGATCCGGTCCGAGAAGAGATCGCAGGGCGGGTGGCCGGCCGGAAGGGGCATTTCCCCGCCCGGGAGGCGATCCGGGAGGCCGGGGGGGGCGGGGAGAGCGGCGCGATCCGACACCGTTCGAGCCCACCGTCGAGGTGCAGTTCCTGCCGGAAGAAACCGGGTTTCATGCCATGTGCCAGGCCATGAGGCAATCCTGCCGGACTTACGAGCTCTTTGAAATCGCCCGCCTCATCCTGGCCAAACCCGAGCGCTATCATGTCCAGGTGAAAAGCAAGGCGCAGGCCGACGACGGCGGCCTGACGGAACTGTACGTCGCGGTTCCCGACGGCATGCCCTTTGAAACGGAGGAGGAGGCGGTGAGCCATGTCATGAAACATCACCTGGACCGCTTCTTCGAGATCGAGACCGTCGAGGTGGACCCGCCCAAGGGCAACTTTCAGTATGTCACCCGTTGTTCCATGACCGGTGAGCTCCTCGGCCCACCCAATTATCATCGCTACTCCCAGATCCTGAACCAGCATCACGCCGACCGACTTCCCGGTGTTCCGTTCGAACGATTCAAGGCGTCGATTGAAACCGTGCGCGACGAAGAGGTCGTTAAATCCTGGATCGAGCGCATGAAGACAGCGACGCATTACACCTTTAAGGAAGAGGTGGACGGCGGGCGGCCCCGGTTCGATTCGATCCCCGAGGTACGCGCTTTCCTGTTGAAACATTGTCGCTCCCGCGTGGTTCGTTCCGCCAGGACGGCGCGTTTTCCCGGGGCTAATGTCGCGTCGATGCCGGATGGGAACATGCGGCGTTCCATCGAGGCCATGATCGAACGGCAGCAGCGTTTTCCCCTGGATACCGCAAATGGTCTGCGGGGGAGGTTGCGGCGGCACAAATTCCACATCTACAAGAAAGGATCCCACGGCGTGTCCTACGTTTGCGCCGTGCGGCGCCAGTTCCGCCGGCCCGACCAGGTATTTGCCGAATCGGTCGGAAAACTGATCGGTTTCCTGGAGGAAAATCCCATGATCCCTGCCAGCCGGCTCCCCGAAGCCTTTCTCGGGATCGCGGCTACCGCCGGGGGCGAAACCGGAACATCCGATTCCGAATCCGGTTCTCAGGAGCCGACCGAGGACCCCCGTGTCAAACGGATGCTCCTCGATCTGCGGTGGCTCCTGACCGAAGGGTACGTCACGGAATTTTCCGACGGGCGCCTCTTCGTCCAGCCGGCGCTTGTGCCGGAGGATCACCGCCGGCACGAGGAGGAGGCCCGTATGCGTGACGAGGAACACCCGGAGGGGGAGAGGGAGGGGCCGGAGAAGGCCGAATCCCGGAACGTTCCGGAGGCGCCCCCGGCGGGCGAAAACGGTGGCGCCGAATCTCCTGTGGAGCCCACCGGCGGCGGTGAGGAATCGCCAT
>PXDC01000114.1 GCA_003565135.1 Verrucomicrobiota bacterium | reverse complement strand
AGCACGAAGGGTCGAAAGGGCGAGTTAAAGGCCTGGCGGACTTCGTCGCCGCGGAACCGGCCGGCGGTTCCATCGTTCTTTTCCTCGCCGAAGCGCATGGCGTAGCGTGCGCGGAGGCGGTGAGGGTTTAGGGTAATGCTACCGTTTTCCGCGTCGATGGCGTCGACCTGCGGGGTTGCGGCGTGCAGGCCGACGGAGGTGGCCATGGCTTCAGCGATTTGCCGGGCGGCATCGCCGGGTTCGGTGTCGATCAGTCCGAGTGACTCGCGCAGAACATGAGCGTATTCGTCGATCATGCTTTGCAGGCAACCGGCCAAGCAATAATCGACGACGCGTTCCCAGTACGGTTCACGGGACCGAGATTGAGGCCGCGGATCAGGTTGATGCTGGTCGGCAGATTGAAGAGGCTGCGGAAGCCCCAGGCGACTTGTCCCGCCGCGTGGCGGACAGTGGGGTGTTCGCTGGCGATTTCGTTGGTGGTCACCCGGCTGAGAGCTCGCAACGTGCAGGTTGCCGGACCGGCCACGGCGAGCTTGGCGAGGACGGCGAGAAGGTTCTGCGGCGGGCGGCCGAGCGAGATTTTTCCGTCGATGAGTTGCCGGGCTTCCCGGACGTGATCGACCCAACCCTCCTCCCCGGCTTGGTTCGACCATTGGTCGGCCAGAGCGGGATCCGACCACCAGGCCGTCGTGGCTTCGGGATACTCCTCAAGGTCCAGCAGAATGGGCGCGGCCCAGTACCAGGCTTCGTCCTCACGCGCACCGGCAGGCTCGGCGTAGCGTTCGGTAACCCGGCGCAGGGGCGTTTCCAGGCGTTCCTGAACGGCGGCCAATAGTTGATCGGCATCGAGCAAGCTCCCGTCGGGTTGCTGCTGCCTGATTTCCAAGGGGTCGCCCAGCCGGGCGAGAACCAGTCCGGGGTAAAGCAAACCGAGAACCGGCATTCCCGTTAGCCGTCCGTGGGAACGGGTGAAATTGAGCAGGGGCTTTCGGCGGGCGTAGGAGGCATAGTCGGTGTCTTCGACCGGATCCGCCAGCATCATGCGTCGCTCCGATTCGTAGCTGAGCAGGACTGAGAGGGAGCGCGGAACAACGAACCAGCTTGAGAATATCAATCGCTTGGTCATTCGCTGAGCATCCTCGCGATCGAAGGGACGTCCCAGGCGATAGTAGGGGAGCGATGGGGCGAGCCAAAGCATTTGCCAGGAACCGTTGTCCAGCAGCTCGCTGGTAAGTTGACGCACGCGCGGGTTGGCCGGATCGATCGGTTCGTAGGCCTCCATGCGATCCAGTGGCAGCAACTGGTTCCGTCCCTGGCGGAGGCGCTCGCGAAGGGCCGGTTCGAAGTGTGGCAATTCAATTCGCTGCCGGAAAGCCCGCTTCAGCTCATAGTTTTCCATGAAGTTGAGCAGGTAAGGGGCCGACTTCCAGTACTCGATGACGGACCCCCGCTCCAGGAGACGGGCGATGCGTTGAAGGTGGGTGTAGGCCTGGACGTCGATCTTGGTGAGGGCTGCGTGGCCGTTGTTGACTTCGCGCAGCATGCCGTCGCGATCCTGCGTGGCGGAGAGGCGTTCGGTCCGGGCCATCACTCGGCGCAGTTGCCGTTCGATTGCCTCCTTGGTTTCATGGAGCGGCTGATGAGTGTCCTCGCCAATCTGATACAACTGCTTACGGTATTCGCGAAGGAGGTTTTCCAGTTTTCCGGTGCGACCGTCATCATTAAACAGAAACCGCAGAGTATCCAGAAAGTCGGCATAGTGATCGTCCTCCTGTTCACCGCTTACCGTGTACATCTTGTAGGGCGTGGCGGAAAGGAGAAGAACGCGGGCGTTTTCCCCCTCGAACAAATGGCGGGCGAGGTGGCCGGCGTCGCTGTCGCTGCGCAGGAGGTCCTTGAATCGCTGAAACTCGTCCAGGACGATCAGGTCCGGCTTGAGGGCTTCGATGCAGGTGGCGGCGAGCAAACCCCGGAGTTCGCCGATAAGCGTGTTCCGCTCCTGGCGGAGTGCGGACGATACTTTGTGCTGGCCGCGTCCCCGAAACGCTTCGCAAAGGTCGCGAAAGATTCGGCGGTACGGAATACCGCCTTCCAGGCGCGTCTGGCGGTCGTGTGCCTTGAGTTTCTTCACGAAGGCCTTCTGAAGCCCGGGGTCAATGGCGCTTTTCGGGTCGTATTGACGGATCCAGGCGCGGAATCGTTTTCGGTCCTTATTGCCTTCCAGCACGTTCATGGCGGCATTGCCTTCGGTCAGTCGAGGCCACGCACGTCGAAGGAGCCAATACAGCATCCATCGTTCCTCGGCGGTGCCGAGGTTGGAGCGGAGATTGAACGAGGTGCCGGGGGTCAGGGCAATGAAGTTGAGCCGGTTCTTTTCGAGGTGACGAACCTGCATCGGAAGCAGGGTCAGGCGTGAGGCTGTTTGAAAGGCGGCATCGCGGGCGATATTGAGACGGTTGATGTTCTGGCGGGCGATTTCGGCGTTGGAGCAGATATAGGCGATGTCGATCCGGTCCTTGCGATTCCAGAGACGGTCGACGACACGGGCGATCACCCCGCGCGCGACCATGGTCTTGCCGAGACCGACTTCGTCGGCCAGCAGAAACCGGTCCGTTTTCCGGTTTTGAAAAAGCTGATCGAAGATGTATTCAACGGTCGCACGCTGAAAGTCTTTCAATGTCCCCAGGATTTCGGAGACGTCGGGGCGGGGGGGATCGGTCATCGGGACACCTCCTTCCGGGCTTCCCAGATCGTCCTCCACAGATCGGCGAATCCGTCGGGTAACAGCGCGCGGCCTTGCTCGTGGCGCGAGAGATCTTCTACCAGCCGGGCAACCTGGTCGAGCCGTTCGGGCTGGTGTTCCAGCGCTCTGAGGATCGGCTCGAGCAGTGGCAGGCCGAGTTCGGTGCGGGGATCGGCCTGATCACCGTTGCGGTCGGGATCCAGAATCTCGATGGCTTCCGTCATTGCACGCAGGTCGTGTTCGTCCTCGGCCAGGAGCATCAGAAGGTAGCGCAGCAGTTGTTCCCGGCTGGCCAGCAATGCGGTGAGGAGGCGCTCATTGCGATCCTCGGGGGCGCCGCGAAGGGGCAGGTTCAAGACGAAGGAAGTCTTATGGATGGCCTTGCCTTTGCGGACCTCCACCTCGAATACCACGAAAGCTGAAATGGCTTCGAAGGAAGCCGGTTCAAAGACGGCCCCGGTTTTCCCGAACGCGTGGTCCAATGGAGCGGCCTGATGGGTGAGCCGGATCGGACGGCAGTGGATGGAAACACCATCGGTCAGTATCGCTCCCGTTTTCCGGGAACCCTGGCGAATGACAAGCCGGTACTGATTCTCGGAATCGCGGCTTTCCAATGGCTCGACTTCTATGACAAGCCCGGCCTGCGCGATTTGCCGGCGGGCACGATCGGCAAGCCGTTCGGCTTCGCGGGCGTCCGGGTCGGTAACGACGGGTTCCGACGGGCGGTGGTAAGTTTCAAGCAGATCGTCGAAGTGGACTGCTTTGGTTTCGTCTTCGCCGCGGTTATGCTCCGGTCGAACCATATTGTTTACGCCAAACAGACGTCGCGGTCCGCGCAGTTCCACCAGGAATTCGATGTTGCGGGAGAAGGCGGCGGCGGTTGCGTTGGCCGAGCCGGTGAAGATGTGCGTTTCCTTGCCGCAGTCGACCACGTAAATTTTCGCGTGCAGGCCCGTGAGATCTTCCGCGGCTTCTCTGTCGCCCTCGGTATCGAGCTGGGGCGGGGCATCCGTTTCCTCGTTCTCTTCGGACTCAGACTGACCCCTCGGTTCTTCGGCTGCCGGGTGAAGCAGATAGGTTTCGAAACGGTCGGTGGTTTCGGCGGAAAGTTCGTCCAAAGCATCCCGGCGGGAGACGAGGATCGGTTTCTGTCGACTTGTCTCCAATTGCCCGAGGGGGTTATCCGACAGAAACGGGGAAACCACAAGGAGCCGGTGCATATCTTCGGGGAAGGGCCAGTTGGAGCCCTCGTCCAATCCCAGCGGCCAGAAGCCGTAATCCTCGAAACCCTCCGGCGGCTCGAAGTCGACGCGCCGAAGCTCGTCCGCCACCTGCCGGCACGCTTCGGGTACGTCGCGGGCAATATCGCGGATCGCAAGCCCGGGCAGCGCCCCTACGAATTCCCCGAGCCGGCGATTGCGGCTGAACCCCCGCTTCCGATGCGAGGCCAGATCTCCTTCCAGAACGAGCATTGTGTCCCACGAACGATCGAAGGTGAGATTGCGGCTCCCGCAAAGGAGACGGTACCGAACGGCGGGTTCGTAGGCTTGGTTGTCGGGATGGTCGTCCGGGAGGGAACTCGTGTCTTCGACGAAACGCAGCACGGTCAGCTTCGGATGAAAAACTCCCCGGTCGCGGGGCGGCGTTACTTCGACAACGGAATCCTCCAGGTGGGCGAACAGGAGATGGTGACGCTTCGGCACGGCGATCTGTCCGGCCTGGCAGAAAATGTGCATTCGTCCGGCGTACTGGCGGATTGCCTGGATGAGCGCCAAAGGGTCGGGGTTGTGTCCGTTGCTACTGGAGCGATCGAACATCGTGAACGCCACCGGCATCGTCAGGAGAGCCATCAAATCGAGGCTGAACGTGGTTCCGATAGCCCGGTCAAAATGAAAGCCGGCGGGCGGGCGCAGCAATTCCCGCAGCAAACGGCGGCTGTCCGGCTCAAGCATTATTGCCTCCTCTTTGGAACGCCGCCGCCAGGTCGTTCAGGTAGCCGGCGACGGGCCGGTTCCACCGGTAGTCAAGTTGTCCCGTTCCGGAGGCCCCGCTCCACGTTTCCATCGCCCGTTGATCGCCGATCCGCGCCCGTTTACCTTTCAATCGCCGTTCGCGGGCGATGATGAGGTCGCGAACGGCACCCTTGTCTATCAGGGATTCTATCCGGGTCGCCTGGTCAAACCATGTCCGCCAAGTATCCACAAACGAACGCGTTTGCGGGGTGATTCGCGCACCGGTGCGTGCCAAGAATGCCCAGAATGCTTCTCGGTCCCATTGCGCGAAGGCGTCCGCGCGCTCGATGGTCTGGTCCCACCAGGCGGCGAGGCGGAACCGGTAGTCGTCGACGCCTTCTTCCCACTGCGATTTCTCCGCCAGAATCAGATTGTAGAGAAGCGCCGCTCCGTGGATTAACTGGGAAAAGTTATGGGCATGCGTGAGCGCGGCCGCGGGTTTCGGGGGCAGATCTTCCGTCGCGGGATGATCCCACGGAAACGCAACCTTTCGACCGATCCTTGCCTGGCGGTCGATCAGCTCCCGCAGCAGGGAGTCCGGGGCACGGCGGCGAATCCGGTCGACCAGGTAATCGGCTTCCGCTTCCGTGAGCGAAAAATCCATTTCCTGCAGCAATTCATCAGGTGAAGGCGGCAAGGCGGGGTCCCAGTTCGTCAGCTCCGCTTCCTTTCCGGGTTCGCCATCGGTCGAACCCCGGTTTGTCCGCTGTCGGTCGTAGAATCCGTTCAAACTCTGATAATAGGCGACCTCGGAACCCGGATAGAGGCGAACGCCCCAGACGCCCAGGCCGTTCCAGTAAACATTCGTCGGTAAGCGCTGCACCTGGTGGCCGGCGAAGGATCCGATCACCCCTTCGTTATCGCCACCTACCATCAGTGCATCGCGGAGGCGTCCCTGCAGTCGCCGGCTTCCGGCGGCGGCCTCGTGACTGGAAATTCGCCGCCGCTCGAGTTCCGTCATCACCCAGGGGACAAAAAAGAAGTACCGGAGACGGGTCTGAATCGTACTGGTTCCCGGAAACAAGGTGTCCGACAAGGCATCGCGAATCGTTCCGATCCCCAGCTCATCCCGGGTGCCTTCTTCGCGGAACAGGTCGATCACCTCCATGACCTGCTGCCGCTCCCGTTCCGAATAATCCAGCCAGGTCAAACTCGACATGAGGCGCAATTCTGTAACGGCTCATCAATCTGGTCAAACTGTGTTTGGAAAAATTAAAGTAAAACGCAGGGCATTAAGTTTCTCCGATATTGCTGGTGGAGGCGAAGCGTTGGCGGAGGAAAACATTGACCGTCGGTACTTATGGTTCCAGAAACGACCGGTAAGGCGAGAATCCAAATCGTCTCACACCATGAAGCTGTACGTGGGAGTTACGGATGATCGGTGGTTCCGGTTTTTGCGTGAGCAGGGACCGGACGAGGTGAATTTCTGGCGCCCGCGGGCATCGACGGCGTTTCGGGCGCTGCAGCCCGGAGAGCCTTTCCTGTTCAAGCTTCACAGTCCGAATAACGTTGTTGCCGGGGGAGGGTTTTTCGTCCGGCATTCCGTGCTCCCGTTGAGTCTTGCGTGGGAGGCTTTTGGCCGGAAGAACGGTGCCGACGGGATTGATACATTACGGGAGAGAATCGCGAGCTACCGGAAGGACGGGGTTCGGAATCCCCAGGTCGGGTGCACCATATTGGTGGAACCGTTCTTTTTCGATGAGGAAGATTGGATTCCAGTACCGCGCGACTGGGCGGTGAATATCGTGTCTGGAAAAGGATACGATACGGCCGAACCCGAGGGGGCGCGGTTGTGGCAGGCGGTTCAGGAAAGGTTGCACCGGTATCGCTGGCAGGAGACAGTCAAGGAGCCGGCGGATGAACGATACGCGTTGAATCCGGAACGGTACGGAAGTGAGTTTATTACCCGAGCCCGTCTCGGTCAGGGTGCATTCTGCGTGCTGGTAACCGATGCCTACCAACGGCGCTGTGCTATTTCCGGCGAGCGGACGCTTCCGGTCCTTCAAGCCTCCCACATCAAACCGTTCGCCATGTGCGGTCCAAACCATCCTGAAAACGGAATGCTCCTGCGCTCCGACTTGCACATTCTGTTCGATCGCGGGTACCTGACGGTCACACCCGACTACGAAATTGAAGTCAGCGGTCACATTCGAGACGAATTCGAAAACGGTCGCGATTACTATCGGTACCATGGCGGCAGTCTCCAAAACCTACCCAAAGGGAACGAGAGTCCGCGCCGCTCCTTCCTGGAGTGGCACAATGAGAATCTGTACCTGGGGTAATGTCCGTTCCGATGGAGAGTGAAGAGAGCAAGGTGCGGGCTTCCGAAATCGAGCAACGGCTGGCGGAGATCGAACGGCAGCGGATGGGGTTGTTGGATGAACTGCGTTCGCTGAGGCATGCGGCGTTGCGGGAGGGACAGATGGCCGGATTGGACGAGCGGGCCTATCCCGAAACGCCGGAAGAGAAGGTGGCTTTGTTCGAGAGAATGTTTGTGGCGCGGAGGGATGTTTACCCGCGGCTTTGGGTGAACGAAAAGACCGGGAAGAAGGGGTACTCTCCGGTTTGTTCGGCGGTGTGGGAGGACGGGCGGCGTTTGAAGCCGACGGAGATTTTTGCCCGGTATGGTGCGACGAAGTTTGAACCCCTCTCCAAGGAGGTGATCGAAGGGCATTTGCGTGGTCGTCACGTGGTGGGGACGTACGCTTTGCGTCACGACGACCGGTGTATCTTTTTGGCGGCGGATTTCGACGGAGCCGGTTGGCGGGAGGATGTGGCTGTCTACCGGGACACCGCTTCCGAATTGGGGATTTTCTGCCTGGTTGAAATATCCCGGTCCGGAAATGGGGCGCATGCCTGGATTTTCTTCAGCGAACCGGTTCCGGCCGGGTTGGCCCGAACTTTTGGGAGCCTTATTTTGGTGAGAGCGGCGGCGCGGAATCCCCGTGTCCGGCTTGATACGTACGACCGATTCTTCCCGAACCAGGACGCGCTTCCCAAGGGCGGGTTCGGGAATCTGATCGCTCTGCCCCTGCAGAAGGAACGTCGCGGGTTTGGGTTTACCGAATTTGTGGACGAGGGATTTACCCCGCATCCGGATCAATGGAAGATTCTCGCCGAGGTTCCGCGCCTGTCGCCGGAAGACGTTCGGACAATCCTGGCGACGAATCTTGAGGGGGATCTTTCGGACGAATTGCAGGCGGTGGATCTGGAACAGGCGATCCTGGAGTCGAATCAGCAGGAATCCCTGAGGCTTCCCGCCTTGCCCGATTGGAAAGCCGTTCTCAACGAGGCGATCCATATTCCCGTCGATGGGCTTT
>PXDC01000008.1 GCA_003565135.1 Verrucomicrobiota bacterium | reverse complement strand
GGAGCGCCAGCCTTCAGGCGGCGAAGCGACGCCAAGCTTGATGCACGGTGCTGCTTGTCGGCGAATCGCGCAGGCTTGTCTTGGCGGAGAACTAACGGGTTGCCATGCTGAACAGGCGGGGAAAGGATGGCGGCGTGCAATCGAAACCACAAATTTTAACCTGGATCACCTGTGACGGCGTTCATATCGATCCGGGTTCGGGCAAGCACACTCTGTTGGGTGTGTTTTCCAACATCAAGGCGCGCCGTTTCCCGGTGGTGCATCCGCGCATGATGTGGTTTCTCACCCTGACCGACGTGACTGTCGGCAAGCACACGGTCCGGATCTTGTTCGGTCTGGGAGTGGACCATCCCAAACCGATTGTCTCCCGCCAATTCGAGTCCCAGAGCCCGCTCCAACGAATCAACCTGATCAACGAAATCCGCAACCTCGCGTTTTCCGAACCGGGCGATTACAGCATCACCATTGAGATCGACGACGAGCCGGTCCTGGTGACAAGTCTGCCGGTGAATTCCTG
Source organism: Verrucomicrobiota bacterium (assembly GCA_003565135.1). GTDB lineage: Bacteria > Verrucomicrobiota > Verrucomicrobiia > Opitutales > T3Sed10-336 > PXDC01. The sequence continues at coordinate 7,587 of PXDC01000008.1, read as the reverse complement.
AGACGAGTGGCGGGGGCCAGGTGGCGCATGATCGATCCACGTTGACCGCACCGCGCCGGTTTTGGGAGGAGCGTCTCAACGAAGTGATTGGCCGGCGGCAAGCATCCATCCGCCCAGAAATCCCGTCGACACCGGCAGCACCCACGATGGCCCCACCTCCTCGCGGCGAAGTTCTCCCCACCGGTCGCTGCAAAAATAATCGAGATCAAGGTAACCGAGCACCGTAATACCCTTCCCAAATCCGATCCGGTTGCCCGCCGTGGGTCTCTTCGAGACGGCGGACGGATTCCGGCGTCATTCGGAACCCCTGGCGACCATTTTCCCGAAGATCTCCACGAAACGGGGCCGGAGCGCAGCGACGAGTTCCTTAGCACCCGCCGCAAGTTGATGGCCGCGAAGTTGAAGGAGTATTACAAAACACTCTGACGTCTCACGAAAAGGGCGAAGCCCTGCTGGCAGGGTTGGCAACGAACGAAAGCGCGAATGAGCCAACAAGCCCCTACTCACGTGGCGAAGGCGCCGTCTTCAGCCCTAAAACTCCCACCGGTTCATCAAATGAATTCCCGTCGCTTGAAAAGCCGAAACGTTTCCGGTCGCTCATGTGAGACCCCGCACGCTGGCGTTTGCGGCGATGAGTGCGTCATCGTATCCCATTTAAAGAGGAATCCCGAATCTTTCCCGCCTTCCCGCCTTCCGGTCTTCAAGCGGTAGTTCCTTCTCATAAAACCAATCCGGGTGATCCGAACTGAAGGCGTCAACCCAGGTCCTCGTCTCGGCTTCCTGTCGTTGCCGGCGATGACTCCGTCGCGCACTTCGAGGAAATGGTCACGCTGCAATTCAAAGACGCGTCCGAGCAAACCAAGATCGTCTTCGCCTCGCACCGATGAAGGATGAAGGATCCAATCTTGAGGGGAGGGGAAGCTGTGCTGTCCCTCATAATTCATCCTTCAAATTCCCGAGGGTCCCGGCGGATGGGCGCATCGAAGGTCTTGCTCCTTCCCTGGCGTTGTGGGAAGGTGCCGGGGTGGCTTCGCCATGGCGGGGGTTTCCCGCCGCCGCCGATCTTACCGCTGAACCAAATCAACGAAAGGCTCCGTTCATGCAAAGCGCCAAAAAACCATCGGGATTGGAAAAGGGGAAGGGACCCAGGCGGTCTGCCGCCCGCAGGGTCGGGCCGGTGCTCGCAGGGGGAGGGGCGATCCTGCTAGCGGCCATCCCCGCCTTCCTCGGAGTGGGTGCCCTTCGCGACCCCACGGAGAGCCTTCATGGCATGCTTGGGTCCGCCCTGTGGACGACGCTTGGTCCCCACTTCGTTCTGATGAGCTTCGTCGCCCTCGGTCTGGCTCTCTACTGTCGCGGAAGGGGCCCGGTGGGGCTCGCTCTTCCCGCGCTGATTCTGGCCTGTGCGGCCGGTGTGGGGTCGGTCTGGATCACGGGGCGGATCATCGCCGCAACGGTTGAGGCCGGTGGCCGGATTCACCCCTTGCAGGCCTTCTTCCTGCGTCCGATGAAGGCGGATGGCCCCGATGAGGTCGTGACGGTCGCCAAGGTGAATGGACGAGAGCTGCGGGCGGCGATCTACCGGCCGCGCTCGACCGAGGCGGGCGCCCCCGTGATCCTCTACATCCACGGAGGCGGCTTTATGACCGGCGAAACCACGGAGACCGATGTCGATTTGCGATGGTTCGCCGATCAGGGATGGCTGGTGGTCAGCGCTGACTACCGGGTGTTTTCCGAGGGTGCCCCGACATGGGATCTCGCCCCGGCGGACGTGGCATGCGCGGCCGCCTGGTTGGCGGAGCAGGCCCCCCGGCTCGGCGGGGACATCCGGCGCCTGGCCATTCTGGGGGACTCGGCCGGGGGCAACCTCGCGATCAACCTCGCCTACGCGGCTGCCCGCGGCGACAACCTCACCGAATGCGGAAATGTGCCCGTTCCGGCGGCCGTCGTTGTCCAATACCCGGCGGTCGATCCGCTGGCCATCCATGCCGATGGCTTCCCCGTGCGGGGCTTTGAGCCGCGCATGCTTGTCAGGGGACACATTGGCGGCGAGCCGGACGCGTTCCCCGAACGGATACGGGCGGTGCGTTCCGACGCCTTTTTGCACGACCGGGCTCCGGCCACACTCATTCTTTCTCCCGACAAGGACGGGCTGGTCCCGGCGTGGTCCGTCCGCCGTTTCGCGGAACAGGCGCGGCAAGCGGGTGTGGATGTGGAGCTGGTGCGCCTACCCTTCGCCAACCATGTTTACAACCAGATCGCGGCGAACTCGCTTGGCAACCAGGCCCGCCGGTCCATCACCGTGCGCTTCCTCAAGGAGCGCGGACTTTCCCCCTCATCCCCGCCTGAGGACCATCCCGCAAGTGGCGGTCAAGGAAGTTTGTAAGCCCCACCCATAGAAGCCCGCTTCATGGAAAAGGCCACCCATCCGTTTGGCTTTGCTTGGCAGCAGGCTACCGCAGTCCAAGGGGGGGCAAAGGGGCCTGGGCATTGGTTTTCAGATACTTGGAATCCGTAGGTGGCGAGGAGCAAAGGCTCTCAAGCTATTGTTTTTTTGATACTTTGTGGATGAAACGGGGGCACCGCGCTTGCTTGACTTGAGGAGCTGAACCTATAGGTTTCTATAGTTCACATGAGCACACTCTCTTTTCACACAGACCCGGCGCTGGAAAAGCGCATCCGGGCCGCCGCCAAGAAGCGGGGGATGCCGCTTTCCAGCTTCATCAAAGAAACCGTTGAGCGCTCGCTCGAAAGCCCTCGCTTGAAGGGATCGGATGTTCGCGGCATCGTTTCAGGCAAAAGCCGCCTGAAGCCAGAGGACGCGGGGTTGCCGCCTTGGAATGAGAGCGATCCGCTGCTCCGATGATTTACTTGTTGGATACGCACGCCCTGTGGCACCACGCGTCCGACGGCGACGAACTGAGTTCGCCCGCGGCTACTCGGCTCGACGAAGCCAGACTCGAAGACCTGTGTGTTCTGGATGTCTCGCTCTACGAGTTGGCGCGGCACATGGCGGTGGGACGGATTGAGGTCGACGATCCACTTCGCACGCTGGCGACGATTGAGAGCAGGTATCCCATCCTCCGGACCAACGCCGCGATTGCCTGGAAGTCCGCTTCGCTGGATTGGCCCAAGCGCAATGGCAAAGGCCAACACCTGGATCCCGCTGACCGCGCCATCTTTGCCGCCGCCATTCTTCACGGTTTGACCGTCGTCTCCGCCGATAAAGAAATGCACGACCACGGCCCTGCCGCAGGCGTATCACTTCTTTGGTGAAGATCCGGTTTGGGCTCCGGCTTTCCTTGCGCCGCCGGCGGATTGGGCGTTAGGGTTTCACGTTATGAATCATCGTCTGTTGATTTCCCGAATTGGAATGTGCGCGCTGGTCTCCGTGGGTTTGGCGCTTTCCGCCTGCGGCGGTGACCGGCCCGAGAGCGCGCCTCCGCCGGCTTCCGACCCGGCCGCGCAACCGCCGCCGGTGAGCGACATGGTCGAGCCCGCCGTGCCGGAGATGATTTTTGAGGACGGGGATTTGCCGATTGTTTTTCAACCCGGTGAAAGCGTGAAGGAACTTTATGGCTACGATCCGGAATATCCGCCGAACGTCCCAACCTTTGACCGCCACAACCGCCCCTACCTGCGAAGCCGCGGCAGCGGGGTGCACGAAACCGGTTCGATCTGGACCCTGCGGGACGGCGGGTGGGTGGAACGCGATTTCACCGCCGCCATCAAGGAGAAATACCCGGAGTTTTCCCGCTTCGAGCACGGGGGCGGATTGCGGGACACCCGCGTCATTTTCGACCGGGAGGACCGCGCCTACACGGTGGTGGAAATTTCCCTGCGGGGGGGCGGGTTTCAGAATCTGCTGCTCGGCACCAAGGATTACGGCAAAACCTTTACCATCGCGGAACTGCCGCGGTTCGCCGTGCAGGCCGAGCATTGGACCGGCCACAATCCGCTGGCCGGCCCGCCGTTCATCATGATCAGCCGCCGACTGGCCGACCACCCCGGCCGGTGGGCGCGCCGCAATGAGTTGTCCGTCACCCGCCCGCGCTGGGAAGGGGACCGGTTGGTTGTGCCGGAGCCGGTGGTGGTGAGCGACCGGTTGATCTCCCTCGGCCAGCATTCCGGCGGCCCTTCTTTCGCGGTTTCGCGCGACGGGGTGACACATTTTGTTTGGGCCGAGGTGACCGATGACGAGGATGCGCCCGGCACCCCGTCGTGGATCGGGAAATTCGATGACGCTTCGAATGAATTGGTGGAGAAAAAATTCCTTACCTACGCTCCGCCGATTAACAATTCCCACAACGTGCCCGGAATCGTCCGGGACAGCCGCGGTTATTTTCACGTCGTGACCGGGTCCCATTTCGGGGACAGTTTCCTGTATCTCCGCTCCCCCGAACCCGACACCATGAAAGGGGAGTGGCACGGCCCCGAGGCGGTCTGGGACCGGGGATGGATAGCGGTTTCCGGGGAGGAGAGGGGCGGGCAGACCTATGTCTCCCTCGTCTGCGGGCCCGACGACACCCTTCATTTAATCTTCCGGCATTGGCAATCCGGGATGGAACGGTATCCCCACCTGGCCGGCACCGGACGCGACCAGATCGCGGCGCTTTCCTACCAGCGAAAACCGCCGGGGGAATCCTGGACCGCTCCGCGCACGCTGGTCGTTCCCGAACGCAACATCTACAGCATCTGGTATCAAAAACTTTCCATCGACCACCGGGGCCGCTTGTTCGCCTCCCTCAGTTACCACGACCGCGTGCGTGGCGAAGAAGCGCCGGACGAGCGTTTTTGGAACCGCACGGTTTTGATCAGCGGGGATGGAGGGGACACGTGGGATTTTGCCGGCACCGACGACTTTTTACGGGGCATGGAACCCGGAAACTCCGGAACGGACTGAGGCTTTCCCAAGCCGGGGGGTAGTTATTCAAACGTGCCCCGAGCCGAGCAGGATGAACAACGGCCGCAGGAACTCAATGGCTCCGGCCAGGTGCTCCTTGGTGAACGAAAAGTAAAGGGTCGATTGCACGATGGCGGCGAACAGGACCAGACCCGTGGCCAAACCGAGAACCATGGAGCCGTTTTTTTCCAGGGCCGGGGGAAACGGAACCCGCGGATTGCCGAGCAATTTGATCACAACCAACCCGGGCAGGAGGATCGCCAGAAAACCGATCCAAAAGGAAAGGGAGATCGAGTTTTCGCCGGACACGCCAAACATTTCGCGGACCCAGCCGGTGATGGATCTCCCCTCCATGTCCACGCAGCGGTAAGCGGTCAGCAAGACGGCGAAAGTGCCCAGAGAACTGAAGAACCCGTCTTCCAGGGTTTTTTGCACCGAAAACCAAATGAGGAACCCCGCCAGGCCGACGAGCATGATGAGAATCACCAGGTCGTTCATACCTCCACCTCCAATCCCACCGAGCGAATCGCGTCTTCGGCCCACACCCATCCCGCGAGAACCTTTTCCCGGGCATCATCGCGCATGGTGGTCCGCCCCTGCGCCGCAAGGGCCTTGCGAAGATCCGAATCGTGTTTCCCCTTTTCTATCCAATCGCGCACGGCGGAATCCATGGTGATGCATTCAAACACGCCCACCCGGCCGATGAAACCGGATTGGTAGCAGGTTTCGCAACCCGGCCCCGGCTGGCGGAGCAGGCTGAGGTCTGCGTCGTGCCCCAAAAAAGCGCGGATGTCGTCGTCCAGTTGATCCTCCGGTTGTTTGCAATCGTCGCACAAGACGCGCACCAGGCGCTGGGCGATGACCATCTTCACGGAGGCGGCCAGACTCGACGGCTCGATGCCGATGTCGCGCAGGTTGGCAAACACCTGGTTCGCATTCCGGGCGTGCATGGTGCTCAGAACCAAGTGCCCGCTCAGGCTCGCCCGGATGCCGGTGCGGAAGGAGTCGGCGCCGCGCATTTCCCCGATGAAGATCACATCCGGATCCTGCCGCAGAATGGTGGTGAGGCCCGTTTCAAACGTGACCCCCATTTTGGGGTTGATGGCGATTTGGGTGGCGTGGGGCAGCGTGTATTCCACCGGATCTTCAATGGTCATGGTGTTGACCGAAGGACCGGCCACCGCTTGCAACACGCTGTAGGCGGTGGAGGTTTTGCCCGAGCCGGTCGGTCCCGCGATGAGGATGAATCCCTCCGGATGGCGGGTGACGCGGCGCACGGTTTTTTGCATCTCCTCGCTCATCCCCAGATTGCTCAATTCCATGGCTCCGGTCGGCCGGTTCAGGAACCGCAGGGCGGCTTTTTCCCCGCGCAGGGAAGGGGAAATGGAAACGCGCACGTCCAGGTTTTGGCCGTGGCCGGGAAGGGTCCATTGAAACCGTCCGTCCTGGGCGCGCAATTTGTCGGCCACGTTCATGTTGGCGAGAACCTTGATGATGGCGATGAAATGGACGCCGGTCTCTTTCGGGAAATGGCAGTGGTCGCGGAGAATGCCGTTCACCCGGACCCGGGCCAGCAGGTGGTCCTCCTGGGGTTCGAGATGGATGTCGGTCGCCTGAAATTGGACGGCCTCCTCCATCAGTTTCTCAAACGATTTGCTGTCGGCGGACCGTTGCCGCTCCTCGGGGTATAGCCAGGCCAGCCAGGCCGGGCGTTTGGGCCCGGGAGCGGGGGCCGCGGCCGTGTCATCGGCAGTAGTGGTAGCGGAAGCGGGAGTTGGAGCGGGTCCGTTTTCGTTCCCATGGTTGATGGAAAGGGAGGAAGCGGGTGGCGCTTCTCCAGCGGGGTCCGCCTCCCGGCGTTGTTTGGCCGACGCCAGGTGGATTGCCCAGCCAACGGGTCCGGTGAAGAGGGAGAGCAAATTCACCATGGTTTTCCGCCTCGGCGGCAGTCGGCTGACCCGGCACGAAAGTGACAGCCCGGTTAGCCAAAGCAAAAACACAACCAATAGAACCAAGGCCGCAACCGTGCCGGTTTGCAGAAAATCGACCGGATCTTCAATGGTCATGAAAACGGGATCAAACATGGGAATGACAACAGTTAGAACCGCAAATCCCGGCGCGGGTCAAGCGGTTGCCGGTTAAGCGGCTGATTTTCATGGACTGCACAGGGGGGCTTGGAATCTCCGAGCTTGAAAACCACGCCCTTTTGGCGAAGATTTCACCTGTTCAATCTGACCCGGTTTCTTTAACCGGTTTTCGGGCGGGATTCTCCGCCGCAGGAATAATCCCCGCCCGCAAGCAAACCTGCCATGAAAATCATAGCTATTATGAAAACGAAAACCTTACTCACTCTGTTCGTCTTGTCCTCCCTGATCATTCACGGCATGAGCCCAGCCAACAACCTGCCTTACCGTGGGGAAGGAAAGCACCTGATGCTGAACGATTGCTGTTTGGAATGGGGCGACATCGCCTCGATGGCGGCCCCGGCCCAAATTGCGGTAATCGAGGGGGACCTTTCCAAACCCGAGCCGTTCACCTTCCGGCTCAAGCTTCCCGACGGATACGAAATCCGCCCGCATGTCCATCCGGCCTACGAGCGGGTCACCGTGTTGTCCGGCACCCTCCATTTCGCCCATGGAAAGGATTTTGACAAAAGCAAAACCATGGCCCTGCGGACCGGCGGG
>PXDC01000111.1 GCA_003565135.1 Verrucomicrobiota bacterium | reverse complement strand
TCGTTGCGGGCGTCGGCGGCGAGCCCGTACACGGTTTCCGTCGGTACCGCGACCAGTTCGCCGGCGCGCAGCCTGCCGGCAAGAAAACGGAGGTCTTCGGGCGTGTCGGTGTAGCGGCGGCAGGTCACGCCTTTTGGGCCGGCGTTTTTTTCTTCCTGGCCAGCATGCGCCGGACGCGCCAGCGCTGGCTCTTGTTGACGATGTAGCCGACGCAGCTCGGGGTGCCGCAGTGGCAGGGGTGGTCCATGAAATGCTCCATATCGTAGCCGTAATCGATATAGATCTCCTCGCCCTCCTCGATATCGCGCAGGGCGATGTACCAGATGCGTCCGCGGATGTTGACCGCTTCGCAGTTGGGTTCGCAACTGTGGTTGACGTAACGGGCCATGTTTTCAGGCACGTTCCCGTCGATATCGTAGCGTTTGTTGAGTTCGAATATGTAGACGAGGCCATCGCCGTTTTTCTGGGCCTGTTCCTCCTGGAGCAGACCGCGGCGGTTGGATTCGGCTTTGGTGATTTTTTCCCCGACGTATTCGAGGATGCGGGATTCTTTGGGAATCGCCTTGGCCGCGAAGCAGCCGTAGCCGTGGATGGGCGAGTCCCGGACTTCGATCCACTCGTTGCCGGTTTCGATCGCTTTTTTCTTCTTCATTGACGTCAACACGCTTCCCTTTTCGGACCTGTCATACTGTGGCGAATGGTTCAGGCTAGCGGTCGGAGGGGGGATGTCACGAACGAAATAATACCGGAAACGTTTGTGGCGCTTCGGGTTGACCGGGCGGGGCTTTCCGCTTCCACTGGGTGCGGTGTTTTCCGCATTCCGCGGGTGTGAGGATTCCGTGCAATGCCCGTGTGAACGATCGAGCGAACCGTTATGAACCGAATCCGTACCTTATCCCTGTTTCTGTGTCTCACCGCGGGCCTGGCGGCCTGCCGTTCGACTCCGGACCGAACCTATGAAGCGCCGCCGGCGCCCGAAACGCTCGGGGAGACGGACCGGGATCCGACCGACGGGGTCGGGGCCTCCGAGCGGGAGCGGGAACGGACGGCGTTCGAGCTGCCGGTGACGGCAGCGGTGGTGGACGAGAGCGGTCCCCTGCGGATCTCGCGGGAGGACGCCGTCATGCTGGCCCTGGAGAACAACCGCTCGCTTCGGGTTCAGCGGATGCAGCCCATTGTCGCCGGCACCTTCGAGGACCTGGAGCGGTCGGCGTTCGACCCGACCCTGTTCGGGGAGACCGCCTACACGCGCGAGCGGACCGAGCGGTTTCCGGACGAGACCGCCACCGTGATCAGCGACCGCCGGGAGGGGCTGCGCAGCAGTATCGGCATCCAGCAGATGTTGCCGACAGGGACGGATGTGCAGGCCGGGCTTTCCCATACGCTGACCGAATCGGACCGGGTCGATTTCACGCAGCACAGCGTGCGCGCCGGGGTAACCGTGACCCAGGCACTGCTGCAGGGGCGGGGACTCGAAGTGAACCTGGCCCAGATTCGGCAGGCGCAGTTGGATACCCTGGCGACGGAATTCGAACTGCGGGGATTCGCCGAGGCCCTCCTGGCGGACGTGGAGTCGACCTACTGGGATTATGTGCTGGCCCACCGCGAGGTCGAAATATTCGAGGAGTCGGTCGACCTTGCCGAGCAGCAGTTGGAGGCCACCCGGGAACGGATCGAGGTGGGCCAGCTGGCCGAGACCGAGATCGCATCGGCAGAGGCGGAAGTCGCTCTGCGGCGTCAGGCGTTGATCAATGCCCGCAGTTCGGTGGAGCTCCTGCGGCTGCAGTTGATCCGTATGATGAATCCCGAGCCGGGCGACGTCGGCTGGGACCGGGAGATCGAGGTGCTGGACGAGCCCTCCGTGCCTGAGGTCGATCTCGACGAGGTCAGGGATCATGTGCAGGTGGCCCTGGCGTTGCGGCCGGAGATTCACGAATCCCACCTGCAGCTCGCCGGGCAGGAATTGACGGTGGTGCAGACGCGCAACGGCCTGTTGCCGCAGCTCGACTTTTTTGTCACTCTCGGCAAGACCGGGTTTGCCGATTCGTTCGGCCGGTCGGTGCGGAACCTCGACGGCGACGGATACGACGCGGCGGTGGGAATCCGCGCCGAGTACGCCCTGGGCAACCGCGGCAGCCGGGCCAACCACCGCCGGGCCCGGACCACCCAGCGGCAGGCGGAGGAAAGTATCCGCAACCTGGTGCAATTGGTGGAACTCGACGTGCGTTCGGCCTACGCCGAGACCCTGCGTGCCCGCGACCAGATCGGGGCCAGCGCCGCCACCCGGCGCCTGCAGGAGGAGGCCGTGCGGGCGGAAACGGAGAAATTCGAAGTCGGCCTGTCCACGGTGCTGGAGGTGTCCCAGGTGCAGCGCGACCTGCTGGAATCCCAGATCGCCGAAGTGGGGGCGATCATTGACTACCGCAAGGCCCTGATCGATCTTTACCGCCTGGAGGGCTCCCTCCTCAAACGGCGCGGTATCGGCGGCCCGGCCGACCGCAGCCTGCCTTCGGGAGAGCTGACCGAGTGGAACGGGCGGTACCGGTAAACTCGGCCGGTTGCCCGCCAGCGCGAGGAAACGGTGAACCGGCTTCCGATTCGGGTGTCCCGCAGGATAGGTGAATAAGGTGAAATCATGACAGAAACCAACGACAACGAACGCAGGCAGTGGGGGAAATGGGTCGTGGTGGCACTCTTGATCCTGGGTATTGGAGGCGGGGCCACGGCGTTTTTCAGCGGCGGGGAACGCGACCGGCCGGCTCTCAGCACCGCGACGGTGGAACGGGGGGCGTTGAAGGAAACCATCGCCGCCACCGGACAGCTCAACCCCCTGGTCAATGTCGAGGTCGGCTCGCAGGTCTCGGGAATCATCGATGAGATCTTCGTCGATTTTAATTCGGAGGTAACGCGGGGGCAGGTCATCGCCCGCCTGGAAACCTCGACCTTCGAGGCCAACATGCAGGAGGCGGAGGGCGAAGTGGCCAGCGCCGAGGCCGCGCTGGAACTCGCCCGCGTGGAGATCGAGCGGCTGCGGCGCCTGCGCGACAGGCACCTGGTTCCCCAGTCCGAGCTCGACCAGGCGCAGGCGCGCCTTTTGCAGGCGGAAGCAACGCTCAAGATTCGCACCCACGGCCTGGAACGCGCGCGTTCCGAACTCGCCCGCTGCACGATTTATTCCCCCATCGACGGAATCGTCATCTCGCGCAACGTCGACGCGGGGCAGACGGTGGCCGCGAGCATGACCGCGCCGGTGCTCTTCACCATCGCCAATGACCTCAGCCGCATGCAGATCAACTCCCACGTCCCGGAGGCCGATATCGGGGGGATTCGCGACGGACAGCAGGTGGAATTCACGGTGGACGCTTTTCCGGGGCAGACCTTTACCGGGGAAGTGGTCCAGGTGCGCAACGCGCCCATCGTGGAACAGAACGTGGTCACCTACGATACCGTGATCGAAGTGGCGAACCCGGACCGCAAGTTGAAACCGGGCATGACGGCCACGGTGACGATCATCACGAACGAAAAGGACGATGTCCTCCGCGCCCGCAACACGGCGCTGCGGGCGCGCCTGCCGGACGAGATCCGTCCGGAATCTCCCGAGCTTCCCGCCAACGGCAACGGCGATGGCACCTGGCGGGTGGTGTACCGCATTGCTTCCGGCGGTTCCGAGGGACCGGTGGAAGCGATTGCGGTGCGGGCCGGGATGAGCGACGGCGTGCACACCGAGATCCTGGAGGGCCTGGAGGAAGGCGACGTGCTGGCAACCGGGATCGATCTCGGTGCGACCTCCCCGGGTGGCGGTGGTCGTGGCGGCGGATTCTTCGGTCCGAGTCCGGCGCAGTACTGAATGAGACCGCATTGCGAAGGCAAACGATCAACTCCCGTATCCCATCAATCTCCGCCATGGCCGTCGTCGTTCTGGAAGACATCCACAAAACCTACCACGTGGGCAGCGAGGTGCACGTGCACGCCTTGCGCGGCGTGTCGCTGACCCTGCAGCCGGGTGAATTCGTCGCGGTCATGGGTCCGAGCGGTTCGGGAAAATCGACCCTGATGAATTTGCTCGGGTGCCTGGACCGGCCGAGCCGTGGCCGCTACCTGCTGGATGGAGAAGAGGTGGCGCGGCTGTCGCGCGACCGGCTGGCGGCGGTGCGCAACCGGAAGCTCGGGTTTGTTTTCCAGAGCTTCAACCTGCTCTCCCGGACTTCCGCCCTGGAGAATATCGAGTTGCCCCTCATGTACAGCGGGGAGGGATTGAGCCTGCGTGAAATCGAGCGCCGGGCGCGGGAGGCGCTGGATCTCGTGGGGTTGGCCGACCGGGCCCGTCACCACCCGAGCCAGCTCTCCGGCGGGCAGCAGCAGCGGGTGGCGATCGCGCGCTCCCTGGTGAGCGAGCCCACCCTGCTGCTGGCGGATGAACCGACCGGCAACCTGGATACGCGCACGGGACTTGAAATCATGGAGATTTTTCAGCGGCTGAACGACCGGGGGATCACTCTGGTCATGGTTACCCACGAGCCGGAGATCGGCCAGTTCGCCAAGCGCCGGTTGTTGATGCGGGACGGGAAGGTGATCCGGGACGAGGCGGTTGAATCCCGGCTGATGGCGGCGAAGGAAAAGGAGAAACTGCCGGCTCCGGAGGAGGAAGAGGAGGTGATGCGATGAGGCCTATTATGATCCTGGTGATCGCGCTGCGCGCGCTGCGGCGCAACGTCATGCGCTCGGTTCTGACGGCCTTCGGCATCGTCATCGGGGTGGCCGCGGTGATCACCACGGTCAGCATCGGCCACGGGGCCCGGGCGGAAGTCGAGGAGCAGGTGACCCGGCTCGGACGCAATGTGGTTCTGGTCTTCCCGGGAAGCCGTTCGCTGGGCGGGGTGAGTGTCGGCGGCGGCGCCGCCAACACCCTGACGGTCGAGGATGCCCGGGCCATCCGGGAAGAAATCCCCGAGATTATCGCGGCCAGCCCGGAAGTGCGTTCCCAGCGCCAGGTGGCCTACGGCAACCGCAATTGGTTCACCCGCATTTACGGGCAGTCGGCCGATTACCTCCAGATCCGGCAGTGGCCGCTGGAATCGGGGCGTATGTACGACGACGAGGACGTCGCCCGGGCCCGGAAAGTCGCCGTCGTGGGCCAGACGATTGTGGACGAACTCTTCGAGGGCGCGGACCCCATCGGGGAAATCATCCGGGTGCGCGGCATGCCCCTGGAAATCATCGGCATCCTCGAAACCAAGGGCATGTCGCTCATGGGTTCGGTCCAGGACGATATCATCCTGGTGCCCTACACCACCGCCTTCCGTTACATTTCCGGGCGGACGCATGCCATGGTCATCAATTGCCAGGTCTACCGTTCCGATCTCATGCCCGTGGCGCAGCAGAAAATCACCGACTTGCTGCGCGAGCGGCATCGCCTCGGGCCCGACCAGGCCGACGATTTTACTGTCCAGACGCAGGAAGAAGTGGCGCGGACCGCCACCGAGACCTCGCGGATCATGACGTTCCTCCTCGGGTCCATAGCGGGTATATCGCTTCTGGTGGGGGGAATCGGGATCATGAACATCATGCTGGTCAGCGTGACCGAGCGAACCCGTGAAATCGGCATTCGCATCGCCATCGGCGCGCGCAATCGCGACATCCTTCGCCAGTTTCTGCTCGAGGCCACCATGCTGAGTTGCCTCGGGGGCGTCATGGGCATCGTTTTGGGGATGGGTTTCAGCAACGTGCTGGCGTACTATGCCGATTGGCCGGTTTATCTCTCCTACCACGCGGTGGGCTACGCGTTCCTCTTCAGTGCGGCGGTCGGTATATTCTTCGGGTTTTATCCCGCCCGCAAAGCCGCACGCCTGGATCCCATCGAGGCGCTGCGGTACGAGTGACCCGCCGCGGTCGTTCGGTTGCCGGTTGCTCGCAGGCCGAATGAATCACGAATCCCCAACATCGTAGCGACCGGGTTTACCCCGGGGAGATCCGGGGGCAGGGGCCAGGATGTAGCGACCGCGTTTATCCCAGGTCGTGCGAGCCGGCGAGCGGGCGAAATCGGACCACTCACCAGTCACCAACCGCCCTTTCCCCTCGCCCCACGTCCCTCGTCCCCTTTTCCCCTTTCCGCCTTCCCCTTTCCGCCTTCCCCTTTCCGCCTTCCCCTTTCCGCCTTCCCCCTTTCCACTTTCCGCCTTCCGCTTTTCCACTTTCCGCCTTCCGCTTTTCCCCTCGCCCCTCGCCCCACGTCCCTCGTCCCCTTTTCCCCTTTCCGCCTTCCCCTTTCCGCCTTCCGCTTTTCCGCCTTCCGCCTCCCCCGCAGGCATAATATCAACTTATCTGGATATAATGATATATCTGTTGACAGTCACGGGGCGTCCTGCGATGGTTGCAGATTCTAATAACTAAACAGCATTATGTCAGTAGACAACGTCAAAGAATCACCCGCCTTTTCCAAGCTCCGCGAGATCCTGAAGGAGCGCATCGCGTTCCTCGACGGTGCCATGGGAACCATGATCCAGGGTTATGAACTGGAGGAAAAAGACTTCCGCAACGATCGCCTCAAGGATCACCCGAACGACCTCAAGGGAAACAACGACCTCCTGAGCATCACCCGGCCCGATATCATCGAGAAGATTCACCGGCAGTTCCTCGAAGCCGGTTCCGACATCGTCGAGACCAACACGTTCAGCTCCACCACCATCGCCCAGGCCGATTACAAGCTGGAGGACTGGGTCCCGGAGCTCAACCGCGCTTCGGTAGAGGTCGCGCGCAAGGCGGTGGACAAGTTCCAGAAGGAAAATCCGGACCGGAAGTGCTTCGTCGCCGGCGCGATCGGACCGACGAACCGCACCGCGTCGATGTCCCCGGACGTCAACAACCCCGCCTACCGCGCGGTGACCTTCAACGAGCTCAAAGACGCCTACTACGAGCAGGCCAAAGCCCTGATGGAGGCCGGCGCCGATCTGTTCCTCCCGGAAACCACCTTCGACACCCTCAACCTGAAGGCGGCCATCTACGCGATCGAGACGCTCTTTGAGGAGAAGGGCGAGCGCCTCCCGGTCATCCTGTCGGTCACCATCACCGACGCCTCCGGCCGCACCCTCTCCGGGCAGACCATCGAGGCCTTCTGGAACTCGGTCTCCCACGCCAAGCCCTTCGCGGTGGGCATCAACTGTGCCCTGGGCGCCAAGGATATGCGCCCGTACATCGAGGAGCTTTCCAACATCAGCGAATCGTACATCAGTTGTTACCCGAACGCCGGTCTGCCGAATGCCTTCGGCGGCTACGACCAGGAACCCGACGAAATGGCCCAACAGGTCAAGGAATTTGCCACCAACGGCTGGGTCAACTTCCTCGGCGGCTGCTGCGGCAGCACCCCCGAACACATCGCCGCCATCGCCGGCGCGGTCAAGGGCTTCAAGCCGCGCGTGCCGCCCGAGATTGAACGGCACACCCGCCTCAGCGGCCTCGAAGCCCTCAACATCACGCCCGACAAGGGCTTTATCATGGTCGGCGAGCGGACCAACGTCACCGGTTCGCCGCGGTTCAAGAAGCTGATCAAGGCCGACGATTTCGACGCCGCCCTGGCCGTCGCCCGCCAACAGGTCGAAAACGGCGCCAACATCATCGACATCAATTTCGACGAGGGCCTGCTCGACAGTGAAAAGTGCATGCAGCACTTTCTCAACCTCGTCGCCTCGGAGCCGGATATCTGCAAGGTACCGGTCATGATCGACTCGTCCAAGTGGTCGGTCATCGAAGCCGGGCTCCAGTGCGTCCAGGGCAAGTGCGTCGTCAACTCCATCAGCCTGAAGGAGGGCGAGGACAAATTCCTGGAACAGGCCCGCAAGATCATGCTCTACGGGGCGTCGGTCGTCGTGATGGCCTTCGACGAGGAGGGCCAGGCCGCGACGAAGGACGAGAAAGTCCGCATCTCCAAACGCGCCTACAAGCTCCTTACCGAAAAGCTCGGGATGGACCCGAACGATATCATTTTCGATCCGAACATCCTGACCGTCGGCACCGGCATGGAGGAGCACGCCAACTACGCGGTCGATTTCATCGAGGGGATCCGCGAGATCAAGAAGGAATGCCCCGGCGCCAAGACCAGCGGCGGGCTGAGCAACATCTCCTTCTCCTTTCGCGGCAACAATCCCTTGCGCGAGGCCATGCACGCC
>PXDC01000287.1 GCA_003565135.1 Verrucomicrobiota bacterium | reverse complement strand
GGTGAAAATCCGGTCCTCGATTTCCATACGTTCGTTGTGATTTCCCCGTTCGACCTCTGGCGCGCCGAACACTTCACCCCGGAACAACTCGACGATCCCGCTCTCAGCGGCCCCGAGGCCGCCCCCGCGGGAGACGGAATCCCGAATCTCGTCAAGTACGCCTTCGGCTTCGAGCCCCTGACGCCGGTCGGCGGCCACCGCCTCCCCCGGCCGGAAATCGGCGCCAACGTCCTTCGTCTGACCTATCCCGTGCGGACCGGGGCCTTAGACATCGCCTACATTGTCGAGTCGTCGACCGATCTGGTCGAGTGGAGTCGCGACACCGTCGAGGAGATCGACCGCGTGGCCGGCGAGGGATTCGAGCAGGTCACGATCGAGACGCCCCGGGAAACGGAGATGGGACGGGGATTTCTCCGTCTGCGGATCGCCACCGCCGTTACCGATTAACATTGTCACCGTGCCCGGCACCGGGTACCGTTCATCCCATCACTGCGGGATGGGTAACCCATTCTCCGTCACCGCGTATTTTCACCGACAAGGTCGTCTCCCGCCATGCCCAATCCGCATCCCCTGCATCAAGCGCTGGTTCTATGGATCATCTGGTTCGCCATGCTGGTCTCGGTATTTATATTCCAGTTCATCCTGGGCGGAGGTATTCCTTCCGGCCCGGATGACGGCCAGCCGAACACCGCCATCCTCGTCCTTTCGATCGCGGTCATCCTCATCGCCACCATGATCCGCTGGTTTGTCATCCCCCGGCAAACGGAAGCGGACAAACTCCTGGTCGTCATGATCGTCGGAATCGCCTTCGCCGAATCGGCCCAATTCTTTCAGCTTTTTCTCATCGGCGACGCGTATCCCCGCACCCAATTGACCCTCTTTGTCTTCTCGGTTCTCGGGATCGCGCAGTTCGCGCCGGTCTACGCCGGCAAACTACGACCCGGCTATCGCAGCAACGCCGGCAATCAATTCCAGCACCGATGACCCGGAGCCGACGGCTGTTCCCGATGCTCCTGCCGCTCGGGTTATTGGTCGCGTACGCGATTTTCCGCGCAACCGTTTCCACCGATTCTCCCGAAACCGCCCCAGGCGGTGGCGCGGAAGCATCCGCCCGGAACGAAAGCACGGCATCCCCGGCTTACCCGCGTCCGGCCCGCGAACCCGCAGAGGCGGAACCGGAGGGCCCCCGGGCGCTCCGCGACGTCCCCCGGATCGAGAACGCACCCGTTGCCGCGGAACCGTCACCGTTCGATGACCCGGGCGCCGCTCCCCCCTCACTGCCCGCCCGACGCCCGGCACCCTCGGCGTCGTCGGTCGAGCGCGAGGCGATCGCACACGAGGTGGGCGCTTACCTCGACGGCATGCGGCGTGAGGCCCACGCCGAAGCCGCCCGGCTCGGCTATCCGCTCCGCACGCGGGACGCTGAAGGGCGCATTCTCGAACTGGTCGCCGTCCGGGACGGTCAACCCGTTTACCGAACCACCTTCAATGCCACCGGCGCAGCGGCCGCCCGCGTCACACCCCTCCTGCGGTCGCGGCGGGACGACCCGGACTACGACCTTTCCGGTCACGGCGTGACGGTGGGGGTATGGGACCAGGCCAGGGTGCTGGATTTTCACCGCGAATTCGACGACCGGCGGGTGTTGAACCGCCGTCAGGATCCGTTTTACTCCCACCATTCAACCCATGTGGCCGGAACCATCGCCGCCCGCGGCGCCCGCAGCCAGGCCCGCGGCATGGCCCCCGGCGCCCGCATCGATGCGTTCAACTGGAATCAGGCACTGGCCGAAATGGCGACCTATGCCCCGCTATTCCCCGGCGAACCCGACACGCTCACCCTCGGCAACCATTCCTACGGCCTGGTCGCCGGGTGGTTTTTCCTGGGCGAGGAAGATGCGTTTGTTTTCACCGGCTTCGACCGGTTCGGCCGCTATGACGAATTCGCCTACCTCACCGACATCGTCGCCCATGCCTTTCCCTACCAGCTTTCCGTCTGGGCCGCGGGAAACCACCGGGCGGGCGATCCCCGGCCCGGTGATCCGGTCCTGATCGACGGGCGGCGCACCCCCTACAACCCGGATATTCATCCGCCGGGTGACGGCGTTTACAAACGCGGCTTCGACACCATCAATTCGTTCCAGATCGCCAAGAATGTCCTCACCATCGGAGCCGTCGACTACTCCACAATCGGCGAAAGGTCCTCCGATATCAACGACGCGCGCATGACCGCGTTCAGTTCCTGGGGGCCCTCGGACGACGGCCGCATCAAACCGGACCTGGTCGCCCACGGTGTCGACCTCATGTCGCCCATTGCCCTCGAGGGCTGGTACGCAAGGGCCAGCGGCACCAGCATGGCGGCGCCTACGGTCACCGGCACCCTCGCGCTGCTGACCGAGTATTTTTCCAGGCATTACCCGGGACACGCGCTCCGTGCCGCCACAAAGCGGGCCCTGCTGGTTCACACGGCCGACGACCTGGGCAACCCCGGACCCGACTACCGCTACGGTTGGGGGCTGCTCAACGCGCACGGCGCCGCCGCCGTCCTCGCCGACTACGCCCAATCCCCCCGGCCGAACCTGTTGGTGGAGGACTTCCTGTCGACCGGGCGGACCGCCACGGGATACACGGTGGCGTCCGACGGGGAGGGCCCGTTGAGCGTCACCCTGGCCTGGACCGACCCGCCCGCGCCCGGGCCCGTCAGCGAATCCGACGCCCGGGAACCCGTCCTGGTCAACAACCTCAACCTCACCGTCAACGGACCGGACGGCCTCACCGCCTATTTGCCCTACCGCCTCAATCCCGAGGCGCCCGCCGCCCCCGCCACCACGGGCACAAACGACGTCGACAACGTGCTTCGCATCGACCTCGCCGCACCTCACACTCCGGGAACCTACACGGTAAACGTCGATCACGCGGGGGACTTGTTCGGGGACGAGCAGGCTTTTTCACTCGTGGTGACCGCGAGCGAACCCACCGCCACGACACCCGCACCACCGTCCGTCGCCACCGTCCACCCCCCCACCGGTTCCAACGGGGGCACCGAAGTCCTCGAAGTGAGAGGGAACGGATTCCTTCTCGGCACCAACCTGCGCCTCTCCCGGCCGGGAGAGGATCCCATAGACGCCTTCGGCGTGGAAAGCACACCGGAACGTATCCGGGCGCGTTTCGACCTTTACGGCGCCGCGCCGGGAAGTTGGGATCTGCAGGTCGAAGCTCCCGACGGCGAAACCGCTACGTTTGAAACGGCCTTCGACGTTCAATCCGATTGCCATTTCACCCTCGACCCGGAAGTGTTCCAGATCTCACACACCGGCGGTTATTTCACCGCCCGACTCGACAGTTCGTCGCCCCATTGCGAATGGACCCTCACCAGTTCCGAGGACTGGCTTCTTTTCCTCACTCCCCGAACCGGGTCCGGCGACACGGATGTCATCTACAGCGTCGACAACCACTCCGGGAGCGCCGTCCCCCGAAGCGCGAACATCCGCGTCAACGGCCGGCCCCTCCTGACCGTAAACCAGGACGGCGCTCCGCCGGTCACCCTGCAGAACGGCGTGCCGAGGGCGGACTTTATCACCGGCCGGGAACGGCAAACCGACTGGAAGTACTTCCGTTTCGACGTTCCCCATTTGACAGCCGGCACCCTCGAGATCCTGCTCGATTCGCTTACCGCCGACGCCGATCTTTACGTTCGCTACGGAGAAAAACCCACACGGGACGCGTTCGATTGCCGGCCCTTGCTCGGCGGAATCCAGGAGGAATTCTGTCAGTTCGCGAATCCCCAACCGGGAACCTGGTGGATAGGTATCAACAATTGGGAAACCGGTCGCATCGATTACGTAATCTCGGCCGGCCTGGACATCCAGGTGCTGGCCTATGACGACTGGGCCCGTAACGTTTTCACGCCGGAGGAACTCGAACAGGCGGACATTTCCGCTCCCGGGGCCGACCCCGGAGGATTCGGCATTTCCAACCTGCTGCGCTACGGTCTCGGTCTCGATCCACGGACCCCCGACCGGGCCCGATTGCCACAGGCGGGAATCATGGAGGACGGTGAAAACGAGTACCTTTACATTGAATACACGATAATAAAAGCGGCCGTCGACGCTAATTTCCAGGTCCAGGAATCGGACGACCTTGAAAACTGGACTCCCTTCGACGGTATTGCCGAGACCACCGGGGAATCCGCGACGACTCAAACCGTTCGCCTGCGCTCCCGGGATCCGCTCACCTCGGCCAAAGCGAGATTCCTTCGGCTCCAGGCCACCCTCGATTGAGACGACCCCTCACGGCCGGATCCGGACACGGTCTACGGATCCGGCTCATGCGGCTCTCGCCGGGTCGCCCGCAAACGAAAGAAACGCGGGGCGGACCCCAACCCGGGAGCCACCCTCACGGTGCTCGTTGTCACATCCCGGACCACCTCCACGGGAAGGTCGCCGGCGGGCACAAACGGCGCCCATCCGTCAGCCAGGGCCACACGGGTCCACGAGCGGAGATCCTCGGAAATATCGATGTGCAGAACCACGTCACCACGGCGGGCCCGTCGCGTGAAAACCGCATCCGCCCGTCCCGGCCCCGACAGCACCACCCGGGGGAAGACCCCGGGCCCCGGATCGTCCGCATCGTAGCCGAGGGCATACCGAACGAGGTTGGGCAATCCGGCACCGCCGGGTTTTGCGTCGGGATGCCGCATTCCGGGAGCCTCGATTCCGGTCGCCCAGTCTTCGAAGCTGCCCGGCGGATTGATTACCGTATCCCATAAAGTGACGTTCCCGGAAGCATTCAGGCTGGCCACCCGGTGGCCCGAAAGGTCGAAACCGACCACTCCCGCACCGATACTTTCAGGCTCGAACACCCGCAACATGGTGCCGGTCTCCGTATCCCATAACCGCACGCCGAGGGCAATTGCCGAAGTTAGGAAACGTTTGCCGTCGGGCGAAAATTCAAGCGACCAGACTATCCCCATCCCTTGTTCGAAACTTCGCAGCTGCGTACGCGACCCCGTATCCCACAGCCGTACGGTTTGATCGGTGCTCGCGGTGAGCAGCCGGGTCCCGTCCGGACTGACAGCCAGCTCGGTGATTCGCCGGTCGTGACCGGCGAAGTCCCCCCGAACCTCGCCGGTTTCCGCATCCCACGCCCGCACCGTTCCATTCGTGCTGCCAAGGACCACGGTTTCTCCATCGGGAAAAAACCCGGTGGCGGAGAACCGGTTGCCGGGGCCCTGGAAGCGATGCCGGACCTCCAGGGTTTCGAAATCCCAGAGAATCGCCAGCGGCCGGGTCAGCTCGGCCGAAAGCACCCGGCGGCCGTCGGGAGAAAACCGCACCGACGCCACCGGGCCCTCGTGGCCTTCGAATCGCCGCAGCAACGTTTCTTCAGCGGTGTCCCACACGCTTACCGTGACACCGGCCGCAATCAATACCGTTCGACCGTCCGGTGCGACGGCGATGTCGTTGACGCCCGCGCCCGTGCCCGCAAATTCAGCAACAAGGTCTCCCGTCCGCAACGCCCACAGACGGACCTTTCCGTCGACGCGGCCGGTGGCAACGAGGTTTTGACCCGGAAAAAACCGTGCCGACCGGAGTTCCTGGGGCGGCTCGGTGGAAAAGACTCGAAACGGCTCGAAGAGCACTCCCCGGCCCGATACCGGCACGGCTCGCTCGCCTGCGGTCAGGGTGGAGCCCAGGGCCAGATTTCCGGAATAGTCGATCTCGTCCAGCGGCGAAAAGATCAGGGTAAATTGCCGGCTCGCCCCCGCCGCAAGCGGCGAGCGGTCTCCCTCGACTGAAAACCCGAACGGTACGCCGGGAAATTCCGGTGTCACCGGAACATGAATACGATTTCGTACCGTAAATGCCGCCTCCAACCGCTCCCCGGCGATCACTCTCCCGAAATCGAGCTCGCCCGTCACGCTCAGGGCCAGTTCCGCCGAATAGGTTTTCCAAAGGCGTGCCCGATTGTCACCGCCGCCGGTCAGGAGACGGAGTCCGTCCGGCGCGAACGCCAGCGAGGTCACCGGGCTCCCCGGGACTTCATAGGTGCGCAGCACGGCTCCGGTCCGCGCGTCCCACAACCGCGCCCGTCCCTCCTGGCTTCCGGTCACCAGCTTCCAGTCGTGCGGGGCGAAGGCAACCGTGTGGATTAAAGGTTCCTCCAGCTTTCTCACTTCCGCACCGTTGGCCACGGTCCAGATCCGTGCCGTACCGTCGAGTCCGCCCGTCACCACCGCCGTGCCATCGGCGGAAAAGGCGACCGACCGGACCGAACCGGTGTGCCCGGTCAGGGTCCGTGTCGGCGCCCCTGTGCCGGCATCCCAAATCCGGGCCGTCTGGTCGGAACTCCCGGTCAGGAGTCGTGACCCGTCAGGCGAAAAGGCGATGGCGCGCACCCACCCTTCGTGACCGTCGAATTGGCGGACCGCCGTCCCCGATTCCACCTCCCAAAGCACCGCCCGGTTGCCGGTGCCGCCGGTCGCCACGCGGGCGCCGTCCGGCGAGAACGCCGCCGCGTATACCGCCGTGCCGGGTTCCTCCAATGTCCGCACCAGAGCGCCGGTCCCGATGTCCCAGACCCGCGCCACACCGTCCTCGCCGGCGGTGAGAAAACGCCCGCCATCCGGCGCGAAGGCCACCGACCAGACCCAGGCCCCGTGTTCCACCGTCGTCAGGACCTCGCCCGTGTCCGCATCCCACAACCGCCCCGTTCCGTCAAACCCTCCCGTCAGTACGGTTTCTCCGCCCGGCGAATATGCCACCGCCTGCACGGGCAACGTGTGACCCTCGAACATTCGCAACGGCTCCCCGGCCACCGCGCCAAGTCCCGGGAGGAGCAATCCCGGCAGGTACAGGAAGAAGCCTCGCAACTCGGCGCCCCATCCGGCAAACCACGCAAACGCAGAACCCTCCACACTCCGCTTCCCCGTGATCCTCTTCACCTATCCAGTATCAGTCGAATACCGGATTTTGAAAAGCAAATTGATCCGACCCAAACAAACAACCGGCCGAATTGGGGATTGGTGACTCGTGATTCGTAAACGATGCCCCCCGGCCCACCGACAACCGGCAACCGCTGGCGTTGTTTCACCCAGGCGGTGTTTCCGGCCGGCCCCGGACAAAGCGGCGCCCAGCGCCGCACTCCGAAAGCGCTTCGCGCAATGAAGGGCCCGTCAGTCCCTCTAGCCTGAAGGTCAGCCTCCCTTTGACATTCCCGCCCCTATTCCCATCAACTCCTGTCATTCCACCCACGATCTCGTTCCGTCGTGGCGTTTCCGCTTTCGCCACAAGACAACCCCCAGCACCCCCAATCCCAGAATCAACGCGAAAACCGCCGGCTCGGGAATCTCTCCGGCCTGGATCGACTCGCCGGGAACACGGTTCCAGGCCCAGTCGTGGACGGTGTAGGTGGCGTCGGCAAGGCTGTGTTCCAAGCGAAGCCATCCGTAATAGGGCTCGGAAGCCTCACCGTGGATACGCACCCCCAGATATCCGGTCGTATCAAAGAAAGCCAGGCCACCCGGTTCCACATGACTTACAGGAAGCGAACTGTTTCGACCTCCGGCATCCCTCCAATCCAGACCGTCCCTAAGTTCAAACCCGGAATCCAGATTCGCCACATCCGACCCTTCGCCCAGCAATTGGAGGACTCCGCCGGGTGAAAACGGTTGTTGACTCACCTGCCATTCATCAAGCCCGAGTCCAAAGCGAAGCGCGAAGTCGGATCCCGCCATCCAGACCTCCCCCTGAAACGGTCCGATTTCTTCTTCAAGCGTAAAACCCTGATCGGGAATGTAAACAATCGTCCCCATTAACGGGGACAAGATAAAGAAATGAATCAACAACAATCCGCCCATCCGCTGAACTGCCTTTCTGCGGCGAATTCTTATCCAATAACGATTCATAATTCACCTCAACTATCCATTCCGATCTCAAAACATGATTAAAAGTCATAACGCAGTGGTCACGTGTAAGCGTCCGATTAAGCACCCCCTGTGAAGCTGAGGCGGTCTGAGGTATGCTTTCCGGGGATCGTCAGGGTCAGCCCTTAAGAGGGTGGGCTATGGGGTCAGGCCGTAGGGTGGGCTATGGGGTCAGGCCGTTGTTTATTGATTATTTGGTGCCTTTTGGCGGCACAGGTAGCTGTGCCGGTTTGCGGGGCGTTCGAGATGCACGATGATGGGGGGG
>PXDC01000426.1 GCA_003565135.1 Verrucomicrobiota bacterium | reverse complement strand
GTTTCATGAGCGTTTAAATGGTAATGGCATCGATCTTGTCATAATCCGCGTGGGTTCCGATGAAACGAACAAAGACGATGCTTCGGTTGTAGTGAATTTTGACGATCAGCCGGTAGTTGTTGCCCTTGATGTTGAAAACGACCCGATTGTCGGGAAGGATATCGGCAGAGGGATAGCGCTTTTTGATGTCGTTCGGTTGTCGCCAGACCGCCTCGACCGTCTCCTTGTACCAAGCTTTAAGTGGTTGTTCGGCATCAGAATGGGATCTCCAGAATTCCCGCAACGCTTTGATTGAAATGACCCTCATTTCACCTTGTGCCAAACCTTGTTCCGACGCAAGTAAAAGTTCCCTTTTCGGGAACCTCAAACATCTTTGGGGGGGGTGCTTGTCCGTGTGCCGCTCATGGATCTGTTCCCTGATCGAAGTCGCAGACCTGCAGACCGGTCAAGCTCCAACCAAGGGAAATGTCGCTGGTGTAACGAAACCTCAAACCGAAAAACTTCACCGCAGAGATCAAGGAAACAAGGATACTTTTCTGACGCCTCCCCGTTTGCTCCGAACCTTACCAATCGTGGGCCAATGCACAAATCCCAACGATCCCTCTGCGCTCATCCGCACTCTGCGGTGCCAATTCAAAACCCATCGGACCACAAATTCCTCGGAATGGATGGTTCAAGGCATAGATCGCCGATCCATGCCCACCGTTGTGAATGCTCCGTGTCTCCGTGCCGTGTGAGCCCAATTTCCGCTGGATCAAAAATCCGCCAACATTGTAACAACGCAGGATCAATGACCGGCGGCTTTCTCCAGGGCGGCTATATCGATTTTGACCATGGTCATCATGGCTTCCATCGCGCGGCGGGCGCGGTCGGGATCGGGGTCCTTGATGAGTTCGCTGAGACGTTCCGGCACGATCTGCCAGGAGAGCCCCCAGCGGTCCGTCAGCCAGCCGCATTGGACCTCCTTCCCGCCGTTGGCCAGGAAGGCCGACCAAACGCGGTCGGTTTCGTCCTGGTCGCGGGTGTGGATCTGGAAGGAGACGGCGTGCGTGTATTCGGCCCCCTCGTCGCCGTTCAGGGCGAGAAAGGGACTGCCGTTGAGGGTGAACTCAACCGTGAGCACGGAGCCCGCCGGACCGCTCGGGGTATCGGCAGGCGAACGGAAGACGGTGTCAATACGCGAGCCGGGAAGCAGGGAAACGTAAAAGTTTGCGGCTTCCTCGGCATCGCCGTTGAACCAGAGACAGGGTGTGATGGGCTTCATGACCGGGCCGCCTCCATCGGCTTGGCGGTTTCCACGATCACCCGGAACCCCCCGAAGATCATGCGCGCGACGTCGAAAACGCCGTTCACCGCCGGGCAGATTTCCTTCATACGGGGATCCTCCATCACTTTGGCGTTTACCGCGTCGCGGTGCTCGCGCGACTCGTAGACGATGTAGGAAAAAACGAGGGATTCCTCCCTGGACGCCCCGATCAAGTCGGGGGCCGGTGTGCCTTCGTCTCCGCAGGCGGGAAAATCATCGCCGACCGCTTCGATATATTCCAGCGCGCCGTGTTCCCGCCAAACCTCGGAAGCCAGGGTGGCGACTCTTTTGTATTCGGCCATGTTGGCCCGGGGAACCGGGATGACGAATCCGTCGATGTATTTGCTCATGATTAGGATTGGGTTGGTTGTTTATGTCTCGCCGGAAGAGGCGCGTGTACCGGGGACTTCGTCTCACGGCCCATGCGCCCCTTCCGGCAGCGTCTTCTCAAAATCATGACGAACCGAACCGGCGAGAAAGGACAAAATAATTCCGGAACCGCTCCGTTCGGCCCTTTCGGGTCACGAGGAGGAATTTCGATGTCCCTTCCCTTCCCGGGGTTGCCCGACGCTGCCAACGGGTCCATACTGGCGGCGGGCGGGATTGCACCCGCTTCGTGAAACGGGATCCCGTTACGACGGCAATGACCACTCCATGGGAACGAACCGAAGCATTCATTGACGGTGAACCGATCGACCGGCCGCCCTGCCATCCGATTGTGATGCGGTGGGCGGCGCGGCATGGGGGTGTCCGGTACCGGGATTTTTGTCTGGATCCCGAGAGTAAGTGTCGAGCGATGCTGGCTTGCGCGGCGGATTTCGATCTCGATTGGGTGACGGTAATGTCGGACCCGTACGCGGAGGCGTCGGCATTCGGCTTGCAGGTCGACTACCCGGAGGACGACCTGCCGCTCGATCGGGGCGGACGCCTCGCCGACCTCGAGGCGGTCAAAAACCTCCGCCCCTACGCGGCCGACAGCCATGAACGCCTGAACAACCGGGTCCGGGAAATCGAGATCTTTCGGCGGCACGCCGGCGATCGTTACTTCACCGTCGGTTGGGTGGAGGGACCGATCGCCGAGTACGGCAACCTCCGCGGGTTGACGGAGGCGGCGATGGATTTCCACGACGATCCGCAAACGGTCGCGCACGCCCTGGACGTCATCGTCGAGGCGGCCCTGCCGTTTATCAGCCGCCAGATCGAAGCCGGGGCGCACTGCATCGGGATCGGCGATGCGTTCTGCTCGCAGATCGGCCCTCGCCTGTACCGCGCGTTCGCGTTCGAGCGCGAAAAACGGATGGTCGATCACATCCACGCCTGCGGGGCGCGGGCGAAGCTCCATATCTGCGGAAACACGAGCATCATTCTACCCGACATGATCCGCACCGGCGCCGACATTGTCGACGTCGATCACCTGGTCTCCTCCCTGGCGGATTACGTCGATCTCCTGGGTGACGGCCAGGTCTTCAGCGGGAAGGTCGATCCGGTCCGCATCGTCCGGAACGGAACACCCGAGCGGATTCGCGCCGCGGTGCGAATGGACCTCCGAGCGGCCCGCGGGCGATGCATGGTTTCCGCCGGTTGCGAAATCCCTCCCGATACCCCCCCGGAACACGTCCGGGCGCTCCGATCGGCAGCCGAACGATGATCCGGTCGGGATGGGACCCGGCCGCAGGGATCTCCCCGATTCGACCTCCGGCGTAGCGGGAAACGCGGAGGTCGGGCCGGCAGGTGACGCCGCCTTCGGAATAATCCGGCTTGCCCCGGTGAAATTCCGAAGGCCGTCCCATGATCCTGCAGTTGACGCCGGGAGCGATACCCGGAACGCTTTCCGGGTGGGGCGACTTAAAATGCAGCTGTTTCTGTCGTACGGAGTAATGGGAAGCATCTTCCCGTTTCTCACCGTCTACTTGAAACAGGGCCAGGGCCTGACTGAAGGCCAGATCGGGATCATCCTCGGGGTGGCCAGCGTCTCGGTCCTGATCACTCCGGTGTGGATGACCCTGCTGGCGGACACCCGGTTCGACCCGCGGCGGCTCGTCTCGGTTGTGCTCGGCATCAGCGCACTGGCCCTGCTGACCCTGAACTTTTCGGCCGGTTTCTGGCCCGTGATGGTGTTACTGACCTTCCACAGCCTGGCCCACGCCGCGATGATTCCGCTGCATGACGGCATTACCTTCAGCACCTTGCGCCGGAGGGAGCTGGAGAAACAGCCGCTGGTGCCCTATCACCGTATCCGGGTGTGGGGTACGATCGGGTTTATACTTCCGAGCCTGATCCTGTTTTGGTTGATCCGCAACCGGGACGTCGACGTCATTCTTCTCTGCGGGGTCGGATTCAGCGTGATCGCCCTCCTTCACGCCTTCCGCCTGCGCGATCCGCGACCGGAGCGCGACGGGAAAGCGCCGCTGCCCGAGCGGAGCGGTTTGCCGACATCGAAAGCGGTCCGCACCCTCCTGCAGCCCAATGTCCGGATCTTTTGCCTCGCCCTTTTTCTCGCCTATACGGGCATGTCGGGCTTCGGGAGTTTCCAGCCGCTCTACCTAGTCGAGCACGTCGGGGTGGGGCCGGAATGGGTCGGGCTGATCATCGGTTTCGGGGTCGCCGTGGAGATTTTCTTCGTCCTCGCGTTCGGCCGGCTCCATGCCTGGCTCGGTTTTCGCCGGCTCATGATAACCGGCATCGGCTGCCTGGGCACCCAGACCCTGCTCATGGCCCTGTTTCCTTCGGTAGCGGTGGCAATCGCGGTTCAGGTGGTCCACGGAATGGTGATCCTGGCCATGTTTATCGCCCCGGTCATGTACATCAACCGCCAGGCGGGCGACCACTTCCGAAACTCGATCCAGGGCCTTTTCGCAATGGCTGTTATCGGAATAGCGCGGATCAGCGGCGTCGTTCTCGCCGGCCAGCTCGCGGGAATCGATTTGCGCGTCATCCTGTTTGCCACCGCCGGTCTCTGCTTCGCCTCGATCGCCTTGTTCATAGTCGGATTCCGCGAAGAAACCGTCTCCGAGAAAGTGGGTCTTCACAAGGCCGTCCCGTGATTCCGTGCCGCCGCTGCGCCTGCGGAAAGCGGCTCCAGACTTACGGTGTTACCTTGAGGAGCAGGCTCTCCTGCATTCAGGGGCTCGGGAACGTGATCGCACGGCCGCTTTGGTCGAAGCCGCTGGTCATGCCCAGATTCCCCAGGCGCACGGGATCCGCCGCTTCCACGTGTCCGTCAAAAAAGGCCACGTTTGCGCGATTGGCATGACGCAGGTGGAGTCCTCCCGCGCTGTCGGCGGTGGCCGATCCATTGGCCCCGTTGATCCGGAACCGCTGGAGATTGCGGGGAAGTTCCAGACTGTCGGCAAACATGAGGTACCGGGTCGGGTCCTCGATCTGATTGTAATTCACTACGTAAAGCGTCGCACTGATCCCGAAGCCGGCCGACCTCGGCCGGGCGTTGAGTTCGAACGCGTTCATTCCGTAGGTGCGCCATTGCCAGGCATTGCCGCCATCGTAGGGACTAATCGGTTCGCCGGGCTGGGTCCACGCCTGGGAGGGGCAATAAAGAAGCTCCCGGTTGTCGATGTACCCCTGCTGATCGAGGAGGTAGCCCCAGATGTACTGACCGGTATCCCCGGCACCTCCGCGGGCGCTGGCAAAACGGTATTCGTTGTCCTGCAGTGCCAGGTGAAACGTGGTGGTGATCTGCCGAAGGTTACTGAGGCATTCCGAGGCCCGGGCACTGTCGCGGACCGAACTCACGACCGGAATGATGATCGCCGCGAGAATGCCGATAATGGCAATCACGGTAAGGAGTTCGATCAGCGTAAACGCGCCGGCAACAAAGTTCACCGCCCGGTTCCCGCCGTTGGCCATGCGCGGCGGAGGCGACGGATGCCGCATCCGCGCGGCCCCCACACAAGGGGCGCAATTGGATTGGATATTCATTGGATTCTTATCTCTGCCTACTGGATTCCGAGTTTTAAGTCCCGCCATCTTTCATAACTGCGGGATTCCATCAATTCCGGCTGACCGTGACCCGGAGAAACCCCCGGGACGCATCATCGGGGAGGACGGCGCGGACCGTTACCTCGTGGAATCCGTCGCCGGCATTCACCCGGCCGATTTCCTCCACGAATTCCGATCCGCGGTTCCATACCCCGAGCCCTTCCGACGATTCGGGGTGATACTCGATGTCCTCCGCTCCCATGCGCTCAAGATACCGCAATTGCAGCCCTTCCGCAACCACTTCCGCCTGCGGCAGGTCGGCGGCGGCCACCGGAGTCTTGGCGTCGAATCCGAACGCGAACTTGATCAGGTTGACGACCCCGTCCCCGGCGGGCGTCCCTTCCGGCCCGCTGATAGACGGATCCTCGAGTTCCGCCGCGGTGAACTGGTCCTCGCGCCACTCCTCGAAAGTCAGAACATCGAAGTCCGGCGGCTCGATCCCGAGCTGTTCCGGGGTTCCCATTTCAAAGGTGTGCCAGTCAAAAACCGGATTGTCCTCCTCGCGGAATCTCGCCGACATGCCGAACCACGAACCCGGCGAATAGCCGGCCGGGTCGGTGACATTCTGGGTGAGGACCGCCTCGCCCCCGTTTTCGTCCGAGAGGACGGCCGTCAGGTTCAGACTGCCGTCAGGG
Organism: Verrucomicrobiota bacterium; assembly: GCA_003565135.1. Classification (GTDB taxonomy): domain Bacteria; phylum Verrucomicrobiota; class Verrucomicrobiia; order Opitutales; family T3Sed10-336; genus PXDC01. The sequence continues at coordinate 2,258 of PXDC01000426.1, read as the reverse complement.
TTGTGAAAGCCGTGCAGTTCGAGAGTGTAGGTACCTCCTTGCTCGAATGCCGGTGCCCCGGACACCGCAGCCAGGTCGATCGCCCTTCCGAACTCGCCGGCGCCGGACACCGTGAGCGAGAGCCGGGGATTGTCCCCGCCCGATTCGGCCCCGGACACTATGTAGCGGGAGATATCCGAATTCGGATTCCAGAAAGTATCAAAGCTTAGGCGAATCACCGCGAAATCGCCGGGTTCGGCCCCGTTCGCGTAAAGCTCGTTGAGAAAATCGGCCAGGTGCAGACTCGCCTCTTCGCTCGAGGGGAAGCGCCCACGACCAAATTCGGCCTCGGTTTCCGGCGGCGTGAGAAAACGCTGCTGCAACAAACGCGTATTCGGGATTCCGATACCGGATTCATCCGGATCCGACGGACCCGCTTTCCAGTATTCCTCGGCCCCGACGTCGGAAAGGCTGGCCGTCGACTGGAAACCGAGCCCGTGGAGGTCCACCGCGATGTCCTCATCGTGAAACACGTCGTGCTGCATGCGTCCGTCGACTTCCACCACCGAAAACTCCGCCGCGTGGATCGATTCACCGGGCCCCAGTTCGGGGAGTTCGAAGAAGAACACGGCCGAGTTCAGCCGCCGGCTCCCGGAGCTTCCGGCCGCCCCCAGGGTGATCGCATTAGTCGAATTGGTGGCGAACGATCCGGATTCGTCGCCGAGAAAAATATGGCGCAACTCGCCGTTGCCGGAGTTCCCGTCCAGCTGACTTCCGAACGCGGAGGAGTCGAACCGGAGCTGACCGCCGTCACCGAAATGAGGCAGCCACTGCAGGCGAAACGACGTCTCGTAAAAATCCGTGCCCGGGCCGTCCGCGCCCGGGGCCACCCGTCCGAAGAACGCCAGGCCCAGCCGTGTGAATTCACCGTCGTCGAGACCGGTGGCGGTCACCGTGGAACGCATGGCAAAGTCCCCGCCCGGAACGTAGTCGAATACATTGGCCACGGCGGTGGAGTTTTCGTACCCGGCGCCGGCGGATCCGTCCGGGCGCGACTGCCGCAGGGACTCGACCTCCAGGGACCAATCCTCCGGCCGAAACCCGGATTTGAGGAAGCTCTCGTCGCCGTCCCGGCCGTCCGCGGTGCCGAACTGGTAAAACAACGGCATGGAAACGGGAAGGAAATCCGACCACTGGAAGCGGTTGAAGTCCCACTGCGCGCCGTCCGCCGCCCGGTGGCGGGCGCCGAAACCGAAACGCCTGTTTGTCGCCGGCGGCGCCGTCATGGAGCCGGAAACCAACGCTTCACCGCCGGTTTCGTCCCGCAGCGCAGCATCGAATACCAGGTCACCTCCGCCGTCAAACGCCCCCTCGAAGACAAAGGTGTACCGCAGCCCGACCCCCGCCTGCGGATCGCCGGCTGAGGGCGAGGACGGCGGATTGGGCAATCCATCGAAGTCGACGCGGGCGACTTCCGGTCCGTCCATACCCTCCCGGAGCACCAGACTGCCCCCGGTCGATTCATCGAGAATCCACTGCAGGGTGTGGTAGGTGCCGTGGTCGGCGGGATCGAATACCTCGGGATCCTCCTCGCCGAAGAGCAGCATCCCCACCCGGCTCTCCCCGCCGGCATCGAGCTCCGCCAGCGTCATCTGCAGGCTCAGGGAGAAATCGCTCTCCGCTTCGAAATTCCCCACCCGGGTCATGGCAAAGGAATTGTGGAGGTCGGTAGCGGCAGTGCCGAGCCGAAGGGCGTCCCCGGTCAGGGACCAGTCATCCGGCTCATTGCGTACAAAATCGTCCCCGGGATTGCGTCCGCTCGCCGAGCCGAAGGCAAAGCTGAAGGGCAACGAAACGGTGGGGATCAACGGCACCGGCTCATCCCCCAGAGTGAGAGAAAACCCGGCAAAATCGAACTGCGGATCATCTTCAACTTCCTCCCTCTCGAGGTAGCCGCCGATCCCGAAGAGATTTCTCCCTTCGGGCACCGTCGTTACGGTGGAAACACTCTGGCTGTGACCTCCCTGGTCGGTGACGGTCAACGTCAACGCTACGGCCCCGCTCAGGTCGTAGGCCCCTTCGGCCGCCAGGGTATAGGTCTCGCCCACGCCCTCGAACGGGTTGCCCATGTTCGGATGGCGGCCTTCCCACACGGCGCTGGCCAGGACCTCCCCGCCAAAGCCCTCGCGAATTTCGATGCGCGATTCAATCACGCCGTCCACCGGATCGGGCGCCGGGACCCAGACCAGCCCGTAGTACCCGCTGTCTGCCGCGGTGTT
>PXDC01000066.1 GCA_003565135.1 Verrucomicrobiota bacterium | reverse complement strand
CGGATATCTCCGGAATCATTGCCGGTTTCGGGGTTGTGGCCGAGGCTGACGCGGACGAGCTGAATCTGGTCACCCTGTCCGAACGCCCTGAAAGCGTGGGAAAAATTCACGCCGACCGATGGTATGGCGCCTGGATCGCGGCCGACAACGCCAACGATCGTTTTGATCTGTACATTTCTCCGGTCGAGGGTCCGGCCGGCGCCGCGGGCCTTCCCGAAACCACCGACCGGATCCTCGAAGCCCAGCCGTTCAGCAAATCCACGGAGGGGGCCCTGTCGGGGGCGTTGTTTGTTTCACCGCAGGCGGCGGAGGGCACCCGTTGGTTGCAGATCGGGAAGGTTTATTGGAATGGGAACGAGCGATTTGTTTTGCCGGAGGTGGGTGCGGTGCCGAATCCGGACCCGATGACCTGGCAAACGCGTCCCCGCGCCCTGAGCCCCACCAGGATCACCATGGCAGCCTCGCCTCCGTTGTCCGGGTCGCATGCGGTGGAGTATTATTTTGAAAACGTCACGGACCCGAAACGTACCAGCGGATGGCAGTCAGGGCGCCAATGGACGGATGAGGGATTGTCGGACAATTCCCAATACGCTTACCGGGTGCGGGCTCGTTACACCTATGCGAACCGTCGGCATACCGGGTGGTCGGAAACGGTCTCTTCGCTCACACCGGAAGAGGATGACGACCGTCCGCCGTCTCCCGATCCGATGAAATGGGAAGCGGACCCGGAGGTGTTGTGGGGAAACGCCGTGCGGTTGACTGCCGCGCCGGCGGTGGATGCTGAGGGCAATACCCCGGTGGAGTATTATTTTGCGAATCTTACGGACCCGGATCGGGACAGCGGTTGGCAGACCGAACGAACCTACATCGATCGGGATCTGGAATTTGATACGCACTATTCGTACCGGGTGAAGAGCCGCGATTCCTCCGCCCGTCGCAACGAGAGCCGGTGGTCGGCGTCCGTGACCGCGCAAACCGACCCGCCGCCACCCCTGCTTCCGTATCTGCGGCGGTTTGCCTTGCATCCTTTTCAAACGTTGCAGGTCGACGTTCCCGTGCGGGTCTATCATAAGCTCGGGGAAAGTGATTCCGCGGGGGACCCGGTTATTATCTACGTGAAAAACCACGGCTATCCCCGGGTGGGCCGGGAGCGGGATGAGTCGATCCTGCGCGATTTTATCCACGATGGCTACCTGGTGATTGAGCTCGATTTCGAGGGGAATCCGAACGCCGTATCACCGGTCTTCGATCCGGATCTGAATGATTTGGTCAGGGCCATCCACGGGGTTCGCACGAGGTCGCTTCTGAAGGGTACGCAGCTTCGACCGCATGCGTACCAGCATTGGTTTGTGCCTGCCGGTTGCCGCTTGACACGTAATGTTGTCTATTTCGATCTGGAAAAACACGGTTCCCACGGCACCAGGGAACATGTTTTGAGTGTCTGGAACAATAATTCGAACTTGCGGACGTTTGATCTGCCTGAGCTCCGCGATCCGGATGAAATGCACAACCCGGACGGTTCGCCGCTGGATTGGAGGTTGCGCATGGATATTGTTTATCCCTCCGATCCCGCCCGGGTTTCTCCCCTGATGGTTTTTGCGGCCTCAAATTCAACCCGGAGCTTTTCGCGCACCACGAGGTATCGACCGCACATGGCGGGGTTCAAGATGCGGGGGTATGCCTTTGCGCATATCGATCATTGCTACAACCCTCTGGCCCGGCATTGGGCCTACGGTCATTTCGAGGGGTTCTCCGACGGTTATTCACTGGCGCCCTGGAACGGGGTGAAGGCGGATTCCGCCGCCATCCGCTATCTGCGAAAACATGCCGGGCAATTCGGCATTAACCCGGAACGGATCGGACTCTGGTCCATTTCCAAGTCGACCTATTCGGCCAGCCTCATGGCCAATCCCGATCATGCGGAGCAGGGAGAGCGCGACCGTTTTGAAGGTTTTCCCGCGGGAACGCCGCATCCGCAGCCCTGGCCGGGGTATACAAGCCGGGTCGACGCAGTTGCCCTGCCCAGTGCGCCGAGACGCTTTGTCAGTGCCGCCAATGTCCCGACGCTGATCGCGGCGGGCCGGTTCGACGGATTTAATCACTGGGAGCGGTGGGTGCCCATCGTTGCGTTATTTGAAGCGGCGGATGTGAATCATCTGGCGCTCTGGATGGAGGACGCCGCCCACGATCTGCCCTTCGGACGCAGCCCGGTGCTGGATATCGATTTTTACGAAACGTCCATGGAATTTTTCGACCAGTACCTGAAGGAGGATCGACCTCCCGCGGTGCTCTACACGCTTCCCCGCAGCGGCCGGGAGGACGTCACTGTCGACGGGTACAGCCAGGCGCTTCCGGATCTTTCGAAACTGCCGCCCAACGCGCTGGACCATGTTTCGTTCGAGGAACCGATAACGGTGCATTTCGGCCAGCCGATGGATGCGCGCAGCGTGCACGAAGGCGGCATCCGGGTGTTTCGGAAGGCGGACGGCGTGGACGTGGCCGGCGAATGGAAATCCCGGCGCGGCGATACGTATTTTCAGTTCCGGGTGGACGAGGCTTTGCTTCCGGGTACCCGGTATCAGTTTGAGATTACGGAAAACGTGAGAAACATCCATGGTCGCGGAATCGCCGAAGCAAGAAATGTGGAATTCAAGACGAGGCCGGAGTAACGCGGTTGCCGGAAGTGGGAACGGAACGGGTATCGAGGTTCTTTCAGGACTTCCCGCCGTCCTTCTGATTCCGGCGCTGATTGCCGGAGCGGTCTACTCGGGGGCGGCGGCGGGAGCGGGCCATGCCGCCTCGGGCGACGTGTGGCGGAGCGAGTTGTACGGAGCGGACTGGCATCCCCCGGGTCCGGAGAAAGATTTTTATACCGACCGGTTGATCCAGGACTATTCCTACGCCGGGTACCGGTTGGGCGAACCGATTCCCGATGTCCCGGCGCCGGTATTCGGTAGACAACTTTTCGATGTTACGGAACCCCCCTACCATGCCGATCCCACCGGTTCCGATGACAGCACGGCGGCCATCCAGCAGGCGATCGACGATGCCGCGGCCGCCGGGCGGGGCGTGGTCTATCTGCCCGAGGGGACGTACCGGGTCTCCGCCACCTCGAGCAATACCATCCTCCGTATCGAAAATTCGAATATCGTCCTGCGCGGGGCCGGGGTGGACCAAACCTTTATCCTCAACACAACTTACAATCGCAGGGGACAGCGAATCATTAACGTGCTGGGACCCCCGGGAGGATGGCGTGATGACCTCGAGCCCGCGGTCCCGGTCACCGAGGACCTGATGGGCCCGACCCGGGTGATTCCGGTGGGCAGTGTCGATGCGTTCTCTCCCGGCGACTGGATCGTCCTCCGGACCGATACGACCGTCGGGTGGGTGGACGAGCACCACGAACCGGACTGGCGGGATCACGCCGGAACCTACACCCACCTCAATGGCTTTGCATACTACCGGCAGGTGCTCGCGGTCAACGAAGAGGCCGGCACCCTCCTGATCGACATCCCCACCCGCTATGCGGTCAAAACCCGGGACGCGGCACGGGCCCACCCGGCTCCCGGGCTGATCCATGAAGTCGGGCTGGAGAACTTTTCCATCGGCAACGTCGAACACCCTGGCACCGACGACGACCAGTGGTCGTCGAGCAGCTACGCCAATCCGGAACACCACGCCTACGAGGTCCATGGGTCGGCGGTGATCGGATTTTCCCGGACGCGCGATTGCTGGGTGCGCAACGTGCATTCGTTTCGTCCGGAGGAAAATACCCGCAATACACATTTTCTCAGCAACGGGGTCGCTATCGGGGCTTCCCGTTCGTTGACGCTGGAGAATGTCCGCATGCAGCGCCCGCTGTACGGGGGAGGCGGGGGCAACGGGTATAGTTTCCGGACCGGGAACGCCAGCGATATCCTTTTCCGGCAATGTCTCGCCTCGCACAACCGCCACGGCTTTGTCTTTTCCTCGATGGGATCGACCGGAAACGTCATTCACGACAGCAAGGACCGTTACACCAATACCCAGGCGGCCGGGACCGGACACGCGGGAGGGGCCAACAGCGACCACCACATGTTTTTCGCCCATTCGAATCTGGTCGATGCCAGCCGCGTGCGGGAGTCCATGTTTGAAGCGCGGTACCGTCCCTTCACCGCTTCGCCCCAACACAATATCACCGCCGCCCACAGCACTTTCTGGAATACCATGGGCCTCGGGAGCGGCCCGCATGCCGTCCGCAGCGACCAGGCGCGTTTCGGGTACGTCATCGGGACCCAGGGCCTCGACGGTTCCACCCGTTACGGCGTGGTCCTCGGCGATCGCAGCCGTCCCCAGACGCTCCCCACCGATCACGTGGAGGGCGTGGGTGAGGGAGCGACGCTGTTTCCGCCATCCCTTTACCTTCACCAACTGGAGCGGCGCCGTTCATCTATCGAGCTTGAGTTGATGCGGGTACGGGATGCTGTCCTCCCTCGAAACACTGGAACGGTTTCGATGCATGCCGTTATCGGCGCCGCGTTGGATGTGAGGCAAAGCGATCTGGCCTGGAACTGGTCGTTGGTCGACGGGCCCGGCCCCGTCGAGTTCACCGATCCGGCAAGTCCCGAAACAGGGGTATCGATGGAAACGCCCGGCGCCTACAGGCTTCGGGTCCGGGCGAGCGGGGGTGGTGCGGTCGGGGAAGCGACGGTACCCATGGTTTTCTCTCCGTTCCCCGGCGAGATTCCGGAACCGGAGGCGCACAGGCTTGTGCCGACCGACGACGCCCATGTCCAATCGAGCGATCCCGATAGCAATTTCGGCGGTAGTTCGACGTTGCGGGCCAAGGCACTGGGAGATGCGAACGAACGCCAGGTATTCCTTCGATTCGACGTATCCGGTGTTGCGCGCCGGCCGGACCGGGTGGTGGCGGCGACCCTCCATCTTCGCAAGACGGCTCATTCCACCCCCCACGCGGCCGCCCTTTACCGCGGCATCGATTCCAACTGGTCGGAGGAGTCCGTGACGTACAACAAGATGCCGGTGGCGGATGAACGGATAACTTCCTGGACCGCGTCTGGCGATCCCGGAGAACTCGCGCTGGACGTAACTCCGGCGTTGGTTGCGGCGTTGCTGGACAACGGGCTGCTGACCCTGCGGCTTGTGATTCTGGAGCAATACGACCCGGTTCCGCTCGTGCGTTACGCTTCGAAAGAGCACGGGGACGAAGACTGGCGCCCCCGGCTGGAGGTGGCGGTCGCGCCACCCGGCCAGACTTACCACGAATGGGCGCAGGACGGAGGGGTTGAGACAGGTGATGCCTCGCCCACCTGCGATCCGTTCGGCAACGGTGTTCCTCATCTTGTTCGATATGCGACCGGTTTGAGTCCCGCCGCTTCGGGCGATCGATTCGTCGAGCGCGATCTCGCGTCCGGAAAATACCGCGTGGAGATTCCCTGGCGAAAGGCACTTTCCGGCGACGCCTGGTTTCTCGTGCAGGAATCGACCGACCTGGCAAATTGGCAGGGTGTATCACCGGTCGCCTGGGCGACGGTTCCCCGTGATGATGATCGGTTTTTGCTGCAGGGCGAGGTGGCGCCGGTAAATGTTAGCACCGGATCTCGCTTTTACCGGGTGGTCTTTTTCCTGGCCGACGAATAGACGCCACCGGGGTTCCACCCTGGTTCCGGCGCCGGCCACACGTCAGCGGCGGCGGCCGGCCGATCCTCCCAGGATAACCTGCAATACCGGCCGCATCCCTTCGGCCATGCGGTTAAAACCGAGGTCGGTCGGGTGTGTGCCGTCGACCGTGTCTTCCCCGTCGTCACCCAGGAGTTCACCAGCCGGGATCAGGTAGAGGTTTCGATCACCCTCATTCCTGAGTTTTTCCCAGAGGGCCCGCAACTGCCGGCTGGAGTCGGTATGGCGCTCCGCGCGGTTGGAAACCAGGAAGGCGTTGGTGTAAACGATGTTTTCGACCAGCACAATCGGAACTTCGGGGTGTTCCCGGCGGAGAATGGCGATAAACGCCTCCATGCGCTCGGTCACCTGGGAGCCGCTGAGATTGGGAAGCGTATCCAGCACGTATACCGCCGGGTCCAGTTCGGCCAGCAGTTCCGCCACTTCGGGTTCGGCCCGGCCGTTGCCGGAGAATCCGAGGTTGATGACGGGTCGATTCAACTGCCGCCCGAGGATTGCCGGGTAAGCCATTCCGGGGCGGGAGGCGGACGCTCCCTGGGTGATCGAGGTCCCGTAGATCACGACCGGCTTACGGGGATCCTCCAGGGAATCCCGGAGATCGCCGAGGGTGCCGATCTCAAGCGATGTGATTCCGTTGTAGAGAGGCAGGTAGAGGCGGTAGTGTCGCTCCTCTCCGGGCAGGTTGTTTACCAGGGTGACTTCATTGGAGGGGAGCTCGGCGGGACGTCCGTTGGCCAGCCATCGCCAGCGGTTTTCGTCATGGTCCCGGACATACAGGTCCAACCCGCTTACACCGGTGGCCGGCATGTGGGGCAGGGCGAGACGGTCGCGCCTCAGGGTCCAGCGCGCCGCGACCGCGGAGGCGTCGGTGATGAACTCGACATAGAGCCCGGCGGCGTCGCGACTGAGGTACCACACGGCGGGGCGCACAACCTCCTCCGCCCGGGATGGAAACCGGTCGAACGGCGACGCGGTATCCTTCCAGGCCTGGCCGCGCACCATCAGTTCGGTGGCATCGGTCCAGGTCCAGTCGGCTTCGTCGTCTACCGCCCGGGCGGTAGAGTGAACCAAAGCGAGGACGGCCAGACCGGCGAGAAGCGGACTGAAAATGGAAGGTTTGGACAAGGATCTCATATTGTTGGTGATTGGGACGGAAGTCGTTTCGTTGGCGGTGGCGGCGGGCTCAGGGCCCCCACCCGCGGGCGGCTCCGTAACCCCGGATGAATCCGATCGACTGGGCTACATCGGGGACCGAGTTTTCCCAGTTGTGTTCGTACTCGACCGACAGGTGGCCGCTGAAATTCTGCCGTCGAAGCTCCTCCAGAACCCCGGCGACGTTCCCCATGCCGGTGCCCAGGATGACATCGTGACTATCCGGACCCGCGAGGTCCTTGAGGTGCAGGCTGATGATGCGGCCCTCCAGGATGCGCAAACATTCCACCGGATCGAGCCCCGAGCGGATCCAGTGTCCCGTGTCGGCGCACGCCCCGATGCGCGTGTCGCGGCCTTCGAGGAGATCGGCGAGGAATCCCGGATCCCACAGGTCGTACCCCGGACGACGTGGATGATTGTGGTAGGCGACTTTAATGTCGTAGTCACGGACCAGTTTTTCGATGGTGTCGATCGCATCGACCGACGCGGTCGTGATCCCGCGTACCCCCAGGCGGGCGGCGAAATCAAACACCTTCCGTGCTTCTTCCTCGTCCCGCGGAATACCCACCACCCCGTAGTTGACCGCGAGAACGTCGTGCTTTTCAAGGTGTTCCTCGACCCGCCGGATCATTTCCTCGGAGGCGTCGTGATTCCACCGGAGATCCCCGTCTTCCGGACTGAAGCGCTGCCCCGGGTAGAACTCGATGATGCGCCCACCGGCCTCAGCGGTCCGTTCGATCGCCTCCAACGCACTGAATTCCCGGAACGTGTACGCCTGGCACCCGGTGGCGAAGCCGCCAATGTGGTATTTTTCCGGAATATCCATGGCCTCGCCGCGGGGGGCAAGAGCCGGGAGGGTGAGTGCGATCGCGAGATTGAGGAGCAGGTGCCGTTTGTTCATCGTTAGCCAGGGTTTTTCACGGATTATTCAGGTTACGCTACATGGGTTTGAATTTGAGGATAGTCTCCGCGGGTGCCGGGGCAAAACATTTCTCCGGGCGGCGGTCGCTTTTGTGGCCGCACCGAAGGGGATGGGGAGTGAGCGGGGATTTTTATTGCTCCGGAACGCGGGTCCCGGTTAGGTAGATACGGTATACCGTCGGAAGTTCGCCACCGCCCGAAACCCGTAAAGGATAGACTATGATTCGTACTTTCGCCCTTCGTACTCTGTGTTCGGCAATCGTTCTCCCGGCTGCGCTGGCCGGAACGTCGCCATCAGCCGCCGCGGCCGGGCATCCGAACCGCAGCCTTCTCATTGTTGTTGACGGGCTCAGGCCGGATTACGTGACGCCGGAACTCATGCCGAACCTTTATGCCCTGGGCGAGCGCGGTGCCTTGGGCGAGCGCAGTTTTGCGGTGTATCCGACGTACACGCGGG
>PXDC01000073.1 GCA_003565135.1 Verrucomicrobiota bacterium | reverse complement strand
GCGGCGATGCAGTCGGCCCGGTGCTGATCAGAGACGAAGAGAACAATATGGGGGGAGGATGCCATGGGAATTGCGTACTGAAATCTAACGTTATGGCAATCATAGACTCGGGGCGCGCGAAACCTTCCCGCACTTTTTTTCTGACGGGAGCTTGCATTCGGTTCGGGAACGCTTCATTTTGGGGCGGTTATGAAAAACTGTATACTCCGATGGACGTTGATGTGCTGCTTTCCGTTTCTCAGTCTTCAGGCCATGCATCAGCACTGGTTTCTGGGGCCAAGGGGTGAAGCGGGTGCTGAACGGCCGATGATTTCGATTCACACCCATACACACACCGATGAATTTTATCACCGGGATTTTGTCCGCTTTGCGCTGGGGTTTTGTGTGCGGAGAGTCACGGAATTCCAGGAGGATGGTGTGACACCTGCGGAACTCAAAATCACCTACCGGGATGACGTTTATCTGCGTCCGGTTTTTGAACCCGGTTCGACGCGGTTTGAGGGAAAGAATCCGCAGGGAAACCCGGTGAGCGTGCAGATGCTTGATGAGGCCGGGGCACCGGTGGCCCAAAACCCCGCTTATTATGAACTCACGCGTTCCAAGGGTGACATGATCCGGCTGAGTGCCCGGGCGGAAAAAAACCAACCTTTCGGTGCCGTGGTTTCATGGACCCCGGCGGACGGGCCTTCCCAAACACTGGAGGCTCTGGGAATTGCGCTGCTGACCGATGCGCACGGGATCCTTGAACAGGTGCTGACCCCCACGCATTTGGCGTTTCTGGAGGATGTGGGGGTTGAATCGTACCGGGTCACGGTTTATGAGCTTCCGGAGGGGTATGTTCCTGACCTGCTGGACGGGCGGTATGTTCCGCCCGAGGGTGAGAAGCCTTCGAGGACCGCCCTGGTGGAAAATCCCGAGCCGGGTCAGCAGACGGAGTTGCGCATCAGTTCTCTCCTGAAGAACGGGAACCGCGAGTTTTACCGCTGGACCGTGAATCCTCTCGGGGACTATGATCTCGACCGGTGCGATGAAAATTGGGAGGTCCTCTATCCCCGCACACGGAGGTGGTATTCGGAGGATCGAAGCCAATTTTTCCGTATTCGCGGGCGGACGATTTGCGGCGGAGTCATCCGGGTCACCACGGACCGCCGGGAGCAGGTGGCGGGAAGATGGCGGCTGACGGAAAGAAGCGTGAAAACGGGAGATACCGTTCGGACAACGACGTATATCCATCATGAACATTCCGGGCCTCTTCGCGGTAAACTGAGGTACACGAAGCACTGCGACGGAAACTGGGTGGCGTATGTTTACGCGGAGGATGGCCGGAAAACGATGGAAATCCGCCCCGGGATGACGCAGCGCCAGGTGGTTGAATACGTTCCGGATCCTAATGCCGTGTCTGCAGTCGAGGACGATCTGCTCAGAGGAATGCTCGATTCGTTCACGGATGGCGCGCCACCCGGGAAACGGCGCATATCCCGTAGGGTCACCGAATACCATCCTCCCGTGCCACCGGAACATCCGGAGGATCTGGTCGACAGTCCTGATGTGGACATTAAGCGTTTTGATTAAGTCGCAGATGCGGGCGGGCCAAACCCGCCGCCGCCCGGGGTTTCGACGCGGATGCGGTCTCCGGCCTGCAGGGAAAGGGTGCCTTTTCCGGGGAGGAGGGTGCTTATTCCGTCCCGCAGCAGGAGCTGCCGTCCGGGTTTCCCGGGATCGCCGCCCTGTGCGCCTGCGGGGGACAGCAAGCGGCGTTCGGTGAGGAAGGTGACCTCCATGGGGACCAACGCCTCCCATTCACGGGTCATGCCGTTGCCTCCGGGGGACTGTCCCCGGCCGCCGCTGCCGCCGCGGATGCCGAGTTCCCGGACCCGGAGAGGGTAGGCGAATTCAAGTGCTTCGATGGGGGTGTTCAGGGTGTTGGTCATGTGGCACTGGATGGCGCTGGCGCCCGGCCGTCCGGGACCGGCACCGCTGCCGCCGGCAAGGGTCTCGTAGTAGGCGAAGCCTTTTCCGGTTGCATCCGTGCCGCCGAACGTGATGTTGTTCATGGTGCCCTGGGACTGGGCGGGAACGCGGTCGGGGGCGGCGCGGGCGAGCAGGGCGAGAACCACGTCGACGATTCGCTGGGAGGTTTCCACATTGCCGCCGGCCACCGCGCTGGGCAATTGCGCATCCACCAGGGATCCGGGCCGGGTCCGGAGAGTGAGCGGCCGCAGGCATCCGGCATTGACGGGCGGGGGATCCGCAGGATTGTCTTTGCACATCCAGCAGAGAAAGACATACGCGACGGCGGCTTCGGTGATGGCGCGGACCGCATTGAGGCTGCCGGCCACCGCATCGTCGGTGTCGGTGAAATCAATCTGCGCGGTGCCGTCTTTTAAAATAAGTTTGGCGCGGATGCCTGCCTCCACGCCGGTGGCGGAATCGTTTTCGATGCCGTCCCCGGCGGTCCATTCCCCTTCGGGAAGTTCGGCGATGGCGTTGCGCATGGCCGATTCCGCGTAGGCAAACAGTTCTTCATGGGCCAGCTGCAGGGTCCGGGCTCCGCAGCGGTGAAGCATGTCCCGCCAGCGGGTTTCGCCGAGGTGGTGGGCGTGCAGCTGGGCGCGCATGTCGCCGCGGCGTTCAGAGGGATTTCGGCTGTTGGCGCAGACGATGCGGAGGAGGTCGTCGTTGATCTCCCGGGTGCGGACGAGGCGGACGGGCGGGATGCGGAGGCCTTCCTGGTAGATGCTGCGGCTGTTGGGCAGCGATCCGGGGGTCATGCCTCCGACATCGGCATGATGGGCGCGGGTGGCGGTGAATCCGAAGCACGCCTCATCGTGAAACACGGGACTGACGAGGGTAATGTCGGGGAGATGAGTACCGCCCTCGAAGGGATCGTTGAGCATGACCACATCGCCGGGCAGCATCGACGGGAAGGCGCGGCGGGCGGCTTCGACGCTGCGGGGCATCGCTCCGAGGTGCACGGGGATGTGCGCGGCCTGGGCCAGCAGACGGCCTTCGGCATCGAAGAGGGCGCAACTGAAATCGCGGCGCTCTTTGATGTTGGGCGAATAGGCGGTGCGCGCGAGTCCGGCACCCATTTCGTCGGCAATGGACTGGTACATGTGGTGGAAGACGGCGAGATCGGTGGCGCGGGAACTCATGCCGGATCCTCCCGGGTGCCCAGGAGATTGCCGACGGGATCGGGTTGAACCGTCCAGCCCTCTGGAATCAGGTGGGTGGAGAAGTCTTCCACGAGAATCAGCGGGCCTTTGAGGCGGTCGCCCCGCCGGAGATCCTCCCGGCGGAGGATTCCGTTTTCCGGGGTTGGGCCCGATTCGGAGGCGGCGCGTTCCGGAAGCGGGGGAAGGCGGATGTCCGGGGGCGGCGTTTCGGCGCGCAGGCGGACCGTGACCAGCTCGACCGGCTCCTGCGGGGCGCAGTGTCCGAAGCGTTGCCGGTGGGTTTCGTGAAAGTCCTTGAGGACATCCGCAGGTGTTTCGCCGCAGGGGATGTCGAGTTCGTGGGACTGCCCGGTGTAGCGCATGGCCAGGGTGGCGGAGACGGTCAGTTTTTCGGGTTCGATTTTGTCCTGCGTAAAGCGGGTCCGGAGTTCTTCGTTTAATTCGCCAAGCAGGGCCTTGAGGCGGGCGGGGGTCGCATCCTCCTGCCAGGGCCACATGACGGTGCGGGCGGTTTCCTGGCTGAGGGGCATGGCCACGCAGCCGAGGGCGCTGAGCACGCCGGGGTGCGCGGGAATCAGCACGCGGGTCATGCCCAGGGCTTCGGCAAGGCTGAAGGCATGAAGACCGCCTGCGCCGCCAAAGCCGACGAGAGTGAAGTCCTTCGGATCATGTCCCCGCTGTACGGAGATCACGCGGATGGCGGATTCCATATGCAGATTGGCGAGGCGAAGCACATCCCGGGCGGCGGCTTCCGGGGTGAGGTCTCCCATGGCCTGTCCGAGACGGGCGAGCGCCTCGCGGGAACGGTCTGTCTTCAGGGTCATGCGGCCCTGCAAAAAGGCTTCGGGGCGGAGGTGGCCGAGGACCACATGGGCATCGGTGACGGTGGGAAGATCGCCCTGTCCATAACAGGCGGGACCGGGATGGGCACCGGCACTTTCGGGGCCGACACGCAGGGCGCCCCCGGAATCGACGGAGGCGATCGAGCCGCCGCCGGCGCCGACGGTGTGCACATCGACCATGGGCACGCCCACCGGAAAGCCGCCGAGAATGTGCCGGGTGGAAATCACGGGGGCTTCACGAATCAGCGCGACATCGGTGGAGGTGCCGCCCATGTCAAAGGTGATCAACCTGACCGGTTGGCCGCCGGCTTTGGCGACGGTCATGGCGCCGACCACGCCGGCGGCGGGACCGGAGAGGAGGGTATGCGCCGCTTCCCGCGCGGCGCGCTCCGGGGTCATGCAGCCCCGGTTGGACTGGACAATGTGGAGGCGGGAGGCCGGGCCCTGTTTGAGCCGGGAGAGATAGCGGGCCATCGCGGGGGCGACGTAGGCGTTGACGAGGGTGGTGGAGCCGCGTTCGACTTCGCGGAATTCGGGGAGAATCTCATGGGACAGGGACACGCAGAAGCCCTCCGCCTCCAGGGCGGTGCCGACGCGGCGTTCGTGACCGGGATACAGAAAACTGAACAGAAAAAGCACCGCGACCGATTCGACGCCGTGCTCCCGGAGGGTTTTCACGATTTCCGGGAGTTCGCTGAGATCCAGGGGGGTGAGCACGGTTCCATCCGCGGCCACGCGTTCAGGCAGTTCAAAGCGCAGGGCATCGGGCACCAGCCCGGGAGGGCGCTGCGGGAAGAGATCATAGAGATGCGGCCGGTTCTGTCGGCCGATTTCCAGAAGATCCCGGAATCCTGCGGAGGTAATGAGCGCGGTTTTTGCGCCTTTGCGTTCCAGCAGGGCATTGGTAGCCACCGTGGTGCTGTGCAGAAGGGTGTGGGGCCTGTCGGCACTAAGTGTGCGGGCTCCTTCGAGGACTGCCTGCTCATAGGCGGCGGGTGAGGAACTCAGCTTGTAGGAGGAGAGACCGCCGTCCGACAGCGCCACCACGTCGGTAAAGGTGCCGCCGGTATCCACGCCAAGAACAAGCGGGACTCCCATCGCTCAGTCGGTCCCGGGGTGGCTGTTGACCTCCAGCCAGCGGGCATAGAGGGCGGCATCGATTTTTCCGGAAGCCAGATCCACGGTCATGAGCACGGCTTCGGGTTCGGGCGCGGTGAAACAGTATCCGTTAATTTCCAGAAACAGGGCCGCCGTGAGAAAGCCCGTCCTTTTATTGCCGTCCAGAAACGGGTGATTTTTAACGATCCCTGAGGCATAGGCCGCTGCCATATCAAAAAGATTGCCACCCCCGTAGGACCAGACATTCTGGGCGCGCTGAAGTGCTGATTCCAGCAGACCTTTGTCCTGAATTCCGTCCAGGCCCCCGAATCTGGACAGGAGCACCGCGTGAAAGTTCAGACACTCGTTGAAGTCCAGCCAAACCGGTTCCGTCATTTGGCCAACTCTCTCAAAGCATTTTGGTATCGATCCATCAGATCATCGGCAATCGCCATTTTCGTTTCAAAAGAGGGGTCCCCGGTGCTGATACGCAGGGCGTTGTCCGGGGCGCGGGTGAGATAGAGGGCGTCGCCTTCTTTCACTTGGAGTTGCTGTAAAACCTCCCGGGGCAAAAGAATTCCCTGAGAGTTACCGATCTTGCGCACTTTGGTTTTGTAGTTCATGGGTATAACGTATGTTATAACATGAGGAAAATCAAGATGTTTTTCGTTGTGGGGTTAAACCGGGCGCATCGCACACGGGGTCTTTTACACCGCAGCTGCATCGGTCTCAGTTGCAGAACCTGAAAACGGACCTACCTTTCAAAGCTGAGAACAGCTTCGACAACGATACGTCCGGCCTGAAAAGGCAGAGGTCAGCGCAGGAAGCGGAACTCGCTGCGTCGGTTGAGAGACCAGACGCCTTCGCCGGTGCCCTGAACGGCGGGCTGTTCTTCGCCGAAGCTGAGGGTCTGGATGCGTTCGGAGCCGACACCCAGGCCGATGAGGGCCTCACGGACCGCGAGGGCGCGCCGTTCGCCGAGGGCGAGGTTGTATTCGCGGCTGCCGCGTTCATCGGTGTGGCCTTCCACAACGAGCACATCCCGGGGGAAGGTGCGCAGATGTTCGGCGGCCATTTGCACTTTCACCATCTCAGAGGCGGCGATGCGGTAGCTGTCGAACGCAAAATATACCGGGGAAATTGAATGGGCCACCGGGGTGCCGGTGGCGAAGATGCCGGAGCGTTCGTCTTCGAGGGGAATGCCGCCAAACCCTTCTGTATCGTCCCAGCCGGTCAGGAATTCATCCTGATTGAGGACGGCACTGGGATCCTGCCGTCCGCCGCGGCGGCAGGTGGAGGCGGTGAGGGCAAAGGCGGCGAGGACGACGAGCAGAATGCGTTTTAGGAAAAAGTTCATGTGAGGATCAGGATGGGGTGGAGATGGACGGGTGAAAAGGCATAGGGAATCAGGGGGACCAGGCGGGCATTTGCCAGTTGCCTCGACCGTGCAGTAACGGTATCGGTTCAGTTCCCCCTGTGTCAAGCAAGTATATTGAAGATTGACCGCCGGAGGTGCGGGTGACGGCCACATGGCGCCCGTTGGGGGCCCAGGAGGGCTCTTCGTAGTTGGCATCGTCGGGGCTGATGAGGCGGATGTCGCCGTTGGCCGGATTCAGGGTGGCGGTTTGATATCGGGCACCCAGCCGCCGGGTAAAGACAATGAGGCCGTTGCTGCCCCAGTGCGGGGAGAGGTTTTCGGCACCGCCGGTGGTGACCCGGCGCGGGGAGCCGCCGTTGCGGCTGATGGTGTAGAGGTGGGGGCGGCCTTCATGGCCGGAGACAAAGACGATCTGGCTGCCGTCAGGAGACCAGGAGGGGCTGGATTTTCCGGAGGGCGGGGTGTTGGTGAGCCGGGTCAGCCGTCCAGACCGCAAATCGCGCACATAGAGTTCCGGACGGCCGTCGCGGGAAAGAATCAGTGCCACAGAGCGGCCGTCGGGGGACATGGCCCCGCCGGTGTTCATTCCGGAAAAGCTGGAAATGGTTTCGAGGCGGCCTGACTGCAGATGCTGGCGGACCAGGTCCTGGAATCCGCGGTGATAGGTGGTGTAGAGAATAGACTGGCCGTCCGGGGCCCAGCGGGGGCCAAGCACAAGGCGGCCGAAACGGGTGATCTGCATGACATCCTCCCCGTCGGGATACATGAGGTACAGTTCTTTGGCGGTGGATCCGGCGCGGGTGCCGACCATGGCGATGCGGCTGGTGGCAAAGCCGCGGGCGCGCTTGAGGTCCAGGAGAATTTCGTCAGCCGCCTGACGGCCAAGCATACGGGCCTGATCGGGGGGGCTCTGATACCGTTTCCCGAAGCGGCGCTGATTGCTGCGGTCGAGAATTTCGACGGTGACCTGGAGCTGCCCGCCGCGTTCGCGGGCTTCACCGGTGACCACAAATTCGGCGGCACTGGGGGCGCCCTGCCGGAACTGTCCGGTGAGATCCAAATTGCGCCGCAGCGTATCGTAAAACACCCGGCCGGCGCCGCTGTCGGCCCCGAAGCGAGTGTAGTCGAGCACCGAAATGCCGCTACCGCCGCCGGTGATGACAATTTCGCGCTGAGCCCGGGTGAGGCCGGGGATGAGACAGATCCATAGAAGCAGTGTGAAAGATTTCATGAGCGGGTTTGGTTTAGCGGGTGATTTCAAATCGTATGCGAAAGCTGTGCCGTTGTCCACGGAAATCCGGGGGGAGCGGGGCGGCAAAGGTGACGGCGTTGAGGGCGGCGCGCACGCTTTGGTCCATTTCCCCGTGTCCGGAGGCGCGGAGGATCCGGGTGGCGTGAATCGAGCCGTCGCGGTTGACCTCCACTTCGGCTTGGACAAAGAAACCGGAGGCGGCGCTCAATCCTGCCGGCTGATTCCAGGCGGCGTAGAGCCGCTGGCGCAGGGCGTTTTCCACGGTGTCGAACGTGGGGCCGCCGGCCGCACCGGTCTGGGCCCCTCCGGCGGTGCCGCCGGGGGAGAGTCCCTGGCCCATTTGCTGCTGAAGTTGTTCCGCGGTAAGGGCGGGTTGCGGGGCCGGGCGCGGGGGGATCTGTCCCTGTTCCCGCTGGATGCGCTCGCGGATTTGCTCGGGGGTGAGCGGGCGGGGGCGCGGTGTGGG